>JAJLJK010000001.1:0-6948 GCA_033844885.1 Bacteroidota bacterium
TCAGGGCAAAAATTCTCACCCTGTAACCTTGTCTTGCAATTTGGACAAACGGTTCCCTTTTCTATTTTGGCCATGATACTGGTAGATCACCTTAAGGTACTCTGAAGCTTGGAATATCCAACCAATCGGTCATAGCGCTTACCCAATTCACGATTGTAGACCAGGATTTGATATTCATTCTCGGTCTCCCAGTGATTACCTTCAATGGGTTCCATGCGTGGTTGAGGGAATCCATCATATTTCACCACATACATGAAGTTGTAGTACCCCTGTTTCATTAGGATGGTGGCTCGATAGGCCTTTGCATCATAATCATAGGTCATTTGATAGACCGGATGTAGTTGTCGGTTGGAAAATCCCCCGTATACATACACATTTCCATTGGTGATCGGATTGGGCATATCCAATCGGAAATCCACCCATGAGTAATCGGCCTCGGTATTCGGGCTGTTGGAGTTGATCTTTCGAATGATGAACCGACCATTGATATCTTCCCAATAGGTGTATTGTTCGTCATTTCGAGGTTCATCGGTCGAAAGGAAGACATTCCAAAGGTCCAGTAATTCGGTCTTGCTGATGTTCATCGCAAGGACCTGAAGGTTTTTTGTGTCAAAGAATCGAAATTCATTACCCCCCTCAAAGAGGTTTCCGGTCTCATAGTTATAGTCCAGCTGGCCATTTCCGATGAACCTAGGCTGGAGATCCGTGATGGCTCGATTCCAGTCATAATTTTGAAGTACGACCACCTTCAAATCCCGGAATGGATCATTGATCTCATATCCATTGGTGTTGATCATGAAATCCACTTCCTGGTGGGTGTTCATATAGTTGATATCTGTAGGTCGTTTGACATTCATCTGAACGCTCACCCGATCCTCATAGACCATGAATCGCCTTGTCAATACGGGTCTTTCAGGATCATCCGTATAGATCACCAACAAATAATTCCCGGAGATCTTGAACCGCATCTTTTGGTTCGGTAATGCCAACATATAATGAGAATAGGGCTGGTAGGTGTTGGCACTGTACGAGACCTCTGTGATGTTGAATTGAAAGAAACCGTCGATGTAATCATTTGGAAAAAGATCGGATTTTTTCCAATCCGAAGTGCAGTGAATGACCGTGTAGTTATAGTTCTTGAAGTCCCCATCGAGGTCGTCGAATTCCAGTAGGAGGGAGGCATTGGCACCAAGCCTGACTATGGGATGGGCAAAATCATCCCCGTAAGGATGAAGTTGGGCGGTGGCAATATTCTGTGAGTAGATCCTGTCAACATATTCGATCTCCCCGGTGTTGACGTAATCCTGAGAAAAGCCCACCAGCGAGGTGGTCAAAAAGGTTGTGAACAAAAAGTGACGAAACATATGTTCGGGTTTGAAGTATTCGCAGCAAATTTGGTGCCCTAAAGTAGCGAAAACCTCAAGTGTTATAATGCAGTTTAGAAAGAGTCTAAATAGGGAATCATTCGGTGCTTAAAACAGTTAATTTCTAATTTTGCGCCCGATTTAAATCCCGTTAACGGTTCTGCAATGTCGAAAACCATTAAGATCAAGCGGGGGCTTGATATCAACCTGAAAGGCAAGGCCGAACAGGTATTTGGCGAGTTCACCTCGCCGGCAACTTATGCCCTTAAGCCCACTGATTTTGCTAACCTCACCCCAAAGATGCTGGTCAAAGAAGGCCAGGAGGTAAAAGCAGGAGACCCACTTTTCTACAGTAAAATGGATGAGCGCATCCTTTTTTGCGCCCCGGTAAGTGGTGAGGTCACTGAGATCCGCCGCGGTGCGAAGCGCAAGATCCTGGAGGTGATCATTCTTGCTGACAAGGAGGTTCGTTTCAAGGAATTCCCGGTTTCCGATCCTTCGGGTCTGGCTCGGGAGGAGGTCATTGAGCGCCTCTTGTCTTCGGGAACCTGGCCATTTTTGGTGAAGCGTCCCTATGGTGTGCTTGCCAATCCGGACAGGTCTCCCAACGCGATCTTCATTTCGGGTTTCGACACGGCCCCGATGGCCCCTTCCTATGACGTTATCCTTAACGGACAGGAAGAGCATTTTGCGACCGGTATCGCAGCCTTGAAAAGATTGACCGATGGAGCTATTCACCTTTCGGTGGATGCCCGTGGAGGGATGCCTAAGGCTTACGAAGGCTTGAGTGGTGTGAATATCCATTCATTCGAAGGACCGCACCCTGCCGGAAACGTGGGTACACAGATTCATCACATTTCTCCCATGAACAAGGGAGAGATCATTTGGACCATTAACCCTGAGGATGTCGTCGTCCTTGGACGTTTGTTCAATGAGGGGAAATACAATCCCGAACGTGTAGTCGCCCTGACCGGTTCGGAGGTCAAGAAACCTCGCTACTTCCGGATCACCCAGGGAGCAAATTTGGAGCAACTCTTCAATGATGAGGTGAACGAAGGCAATGTTCGCTTCATCAGTGGGGATGTTCTCACCGGTAAAAAGATCGACAAGACTGGTTTTCTCGGGTTCTTCGATCAACATCTGACAGTCATTCCCGAAGGAGATTTCAAGGAGTTTGTCGGTTGGCTTTCTCCCGGGTTCAATAAGTTCAGTATGTCCAGGACCTTCTTTAGTTGGTTGAACCCCAACAAGGAGTATGTTCTTGATACCAACCAACACGGCGAAGAGCGTGCTTTCGTCATCACGGGTGAATTGGAGCGTGTTTTTCCATTTGATATCTACCCAATGGAACTTCTCAAATCCATCATGGTTGGAGATATCGAAAGAATGGAAAGTCTGGGGATCTATGAGGTCGTTGAAGAGGACTTTGCTCTTTGTGAGGTGATCTGTACTTCGAAGATCGAGATCCAGAAAACCGTTAGCAACGGTTTGCGTTTGATGGAAAAGGAATTGGGATAACCCACAATAGGAGATTGACATGAATTTAATCAAGAACTTTTTCGACAGCACCCGCCCCTACGTTTCAGAGGGAGGGAAGTTCGAATGGCTTTGGTCGGTCCATAACGGAATGGAGACCCTCTTCTTCGTTCCGGATGAGACCACCCACTCCGGAGCCCATATCAGGGATGCAATCGACATGAAGCGGACAATGATCACCGTGATCCTTGCCCTTATGCCGGCCCTGCTCTTTGGAATGTGGAACATTGGCTTCCAGCATTACCGTGCCCTTGGAATGGATGCAGATCTCATGACCAACTTTTTGTTTGGTCTGGAAAAGGTCCTTCCTCTGATCATCGTCAGTTATGTCTCAGGTCTTGGGGTAGAATTTGCTTTTGCTCAATGGCGTCGCCACCCGATCAATGAAGGTTTCCTCGTTTCCGGAATGCTCATTCCCATGATCATGCCCGTGGATATTCCTCTTTGGATGGTCGCTATTTCCACCATTTTCGCCGTGATCATTGGTAAGGAGGTCTTTGGAGGTACGGGAATGAATATCCTGAACCCTGCATTGACTGCCAGGGCATTTGCCTTCTTTGCCTATCCAACTTACATGTCCGGTGATCAAGTTTGGATCAATACATCAACACAAGAAGGACAAAAAGTGGTCGATGGTTTTTCGGGTGCTACCGCACTTGGTGAACTCGCAACAACCGGAACCACTCATTTCTCCGCAATGGATGCCTTTTGGGGCACGATCCCAGGGTCAGTGGGTGAGACCAGCGCTTTCGCCATCATCATTGGTGCCCTTATCCTGATCGCTTCGGGGATCGGAAGCTGGAGGATCATTATCTCCGGTGTGATCGGTGGTGCGGTCATGGCCTTGCTATTCAACGCACTTGCTCCTGTCGCCATCTCTGATGTTCAGAAGGAGTTCTTTGCCATTCCATTTTGGCATCACCTGGTCTTCGGAGGATTTGCCTTCGGTATGGTATTCATGGCCACGGATCCGGTTTCAGCGGCTCAGACCATGCGAGGTAAATGGATCTATGGATTCCTTGCAGGATTCCTGGCGATCATGATCCGGGTCTTTAACCCTGCTTATCCGGAGGGTGTGATGTTGGCCATTCTCTTTATGAACGTAATGGCTCCGCTCATCGATCATTATGTGATCCAAAGCAATATCAAGAAGCGTTTGAAGCGTGCAACCGTAAAAGCTGCCTAAGCCATGGATATCAACAGTAATAAATATACCTACACCTTTGCCATCATCCTGGTGGTAGTGGTCGCTGCCTTGCTGTCCTTTGCATCGATCGGCCTTAAGCCTTTTCAACAGAAGAATATCGTCCTCGAGAAGAAGCAGAACATTCTCAAGTCGATCAATATCGTTGTAGAGAGGGATCAGGCAGATGAAGCTTATGACAAGTACATCAAGGAATCTCTAGTCATCCAAAATGGAAAGGTCGTTTCAGACCCTAAGGTTCCCGCCTTTGATATTGATATGGCAGAGGCGATCCGCTCCTCCACTGATGAGAGATCAGTTCCTCTCTATGTGGCCGATAAGGATGGTGAGCGATATTACATCGTTCCCTTGCGTGGGAAAGGTCTTTGGGGCCCGATCTGGGGGTATATTGCCCTTAAGGATGATGCCAACACAGTGGCTGGTGCTACCTTTGACCATCAGGGGGAGACTCCGGGTCTGGGAGCTGAGATCGCTCAGCAGGCTTTCCAGGATGAGTTCACCGGAAAGAGGATCATGGACGATGATGGAGATTTCAAATCCATCAGGGTGGTCAAGAAAGGTCAGGCTTCCGATGATTTTCAGGTAGACGGGATCTCGGGTGGAACCATCACCTCCAATGGGGTGGACGCCATGATCGAAGATAATTTCAAATCATACATCGGTTACTTCAGTAGTTTGAAGTAATAACCCGGCAAAAAAATTGCTATGGCTGATACACAAGTAAAAGTTCAGGAAAAAGAGCCGCTGTTCTCCAAGAAGAACAGGGCCCTTGTCACCGACCCGCTGAATGATAATAACCCCATCACGGTTCAGGTTTTGGGAATTTGTTCGGCGCTGGCGATCACCGTTAAGCTGGAGCCCGCGATCGTTATGGCATTGTCCGTAATGTTCGTTCTTGCTGCCGGGAACGTGGTGATCTCTCTTCTGCGGAATCTCATTCCGAATCGGATCCGTATCATCGTACAGTTGGTGGTCGTGGCATCACTCGTGATCCTGGTCGACCAGTTTCTGAAAGCCTTTGTTTACGATGTGAGCAAACAACTTTCGGTCTTTGTCGGACTGATCATCACCAACTGTATCATCATGGGACGTTTCGAGGCATTTGCCTTGGGGAATACCCCTTGGAAATCGTTCATGGATGGTATCGGTAACGCTCTGGGATACGGGATCATTCTGATCATTGTAGCTTTCTTCCGCGAATTGCTCGGATCGGGAACCCTTCTGGGGATGCAGGTCATTCCATCGAGCTGGTACCTTGCCGAAGGAGGATTCTACTCCAATAATGGATTCTTCCTATTCCCTCCCATGGCACTGATCGTTGTGGGCCTTATCATTTGGGCTCAACGGGCCAAGAACACCAAACTGATCGAAGAAAACTAAAATATAGCTTGAGATGATTCAGGAATTGACCAACATTTTCTTCAAGTCCATCTTCGTAGAGAATATGATCTTTGCATATTTTCTCGGGATGTGCTCCTATCTGGCGGTCTCCAAGACCGTTAAGACAGCCGTAGGACTGGGCGCAGCTGTGATCTTCGTTCTGACGATCACCGTTCCGGTGAACTGGCTTCTTCAGCAATACGTCCTAGCACCCGGTGCCCTTGATTGGTTAGGTGCTGAATTCTCTAACGTGGATCTGAGCTTCTTGAGCTTCATCATGTTCATCGCCGTCATCGCATCCATCGTTCAGTTGGTAGAGATGGTAGTTGAACGTTATGCTCCGGCCCTTTACAGTGCTCTGGGTATCTTCCTTCCTCTTATTGCTGTGAACTGTTCCATCCTTGGAGGTTCCCTATTTATGCAGGAACGTGCCTATCCAACCATTGCAGAAGCTACCGTATTCGGACTGGGTTCAGGGATCGGTTGGTTCCTGGCCATCGTAGCCATTGCTGCCATTCGTGAAAAGATCCGTTACAGTAATGTTCCGGCACCCCTACGTGGTCTTGGTATCACATTTATCATTACAGGTCTGATGGGTATTGCCTTCATGAGTTTCATGGGAATCAAACTGTAATCAATCGCCATAAAAGAAAGCATCATGCTGTTTTTGAATTCATCTATCATTATCATTTCCAGC
Source organism: Bacteroidota bacterium (assembly GCA_033844885.1). Lineage (GTDB taxonomy): Bacteria > Bacteroidota > Bacteroidia > Flavobacteriales > Schleiferiaceae > JAJLJK01. The sequence goes on from JAJLJK010000001.1 coordinate 6,182, forward strand.
GTAGTAGTGTTCCTTCTGGTCATTCTGGCGCTGGTTACAGTTTTGCTTCAGGCAAAAAAGAAGTTGGCCCCCAGTGGTCCTGTGAAGATCACCATCAACGACGAAAAGGTCATTGAGGTCGAATCCGGGAGCACCTTGTTGTCCACATTGAGCAACGAGAAGATCTTTCTTCCATCGGCGTGTGGTGGAGGGGGTACCTGTGCCATGTGTAAATGCCAGGTCCTGGAAGGTGGAGGAGAGATCCTTCCAACCGAGACTGGTTATTTTACTCGTAAGGAGGTTCAGGAGAACTGGCGTCTCGGATGCCAGGTCAAGGTAAAGAACGACCTGAATATCCACATTCCCGAAGAGATCTTTGGAATCAAAAAGTGGGAGTGTGAGGTCGTTTCCAATTATAACGTGGCTTCCTTTATCAAGGAGTTCGTTGTAAGACTTCCAGAAGGTGAGAATCTTGATTTTCAAGCTGGTGGCTATATCCAGATCGATGTTCCGCCAATTGAGGTGGAATTCAAGGATATCGATATCACTGCTCATCCCAGCTTGGGCAAAAAGCCCGATGAGTTCCAAACCGAATGGGACAAATTCGGTCTTTGGGATCTCAAGATGAAGAATGATGAGACCATCTTCCGCGCCTATTCTATGGCCAATCACCCTGCTGAAGGGAACATCATCATGTTGAATATTCGTATTGCTACCCCACCATGGGATCGTGCGAAGAATGCATGGATGAATGTGAATCCAGGGATCTGTTCCTCTTACGTATTCTC
>JAJLJK010000002.1:0-4350 GCA_033844885.1 Bacteroidota bacterium
GGATGGAAACGCTGCCAATGGAGCCTTCAAGGGGATCCTGAAGATCAAGGATCCAAATCTTGACCTCGATTTTGATGGTGATTTTGTCATGGTCGAGGATAGCAATCGGTTTGACTTTCAGGCCTCAGTGAATTATTGGGACCTCTTTGCCACACATTTCACCGATGATAGCATCAGTGTCGTGACCACCCGGATGGATGTCGACTTCACAGGAAAGGACCTAAGTAATTACAGCGGAAACATTCATATCGAGGAGGCCACATATGAGACCGGAATGCGGTTCTACTTCTTTAACGAGATCCTGATACGCAATCGATTGGCAGGCGAAGAACGGGAGCTCAAGGTTGAATCAGAGCTTCTCTCTGCACGGTTGAGTGGGCAATACAACCTGGTCGAACTCTCCGATGTCATGGAGCAGTATTTCCAAACCCAATTCCTTAAACCTGACGAAGCTCCAAAGTATGCTCGATCCATGACCAAAATGGACTATGACCTAAGGGTGGATCTTAACAATACCGAACTCCTTACCGAGATATTCCTTCCCAAACTCTACATAGAACCCAACACGGTCATTACCTCCCATTTCAATTCGGCAAACCTCTCTTTTGATGCCAATGTTGTTTCTCCGGGATTTTCCTATGGCGCCAATCAATTCAGGGCCTTTACCATTGGTTTGAAAGGGCAGGAAAAGAAGTTCACCTATCGGGCTGATTTCGAGCCATTCAATCTCGCCAACCGAATAGAAGGAGATAGTATTCTTTTGACCGGAGCCATTTACAATGACAGTATCCGGTATGATCTGACAACCCTGCTAAAGGACAGTATCAATACGTTTTACCGGATGGAGGGCAGTGTGGTGCTCGATCCGGATAAGGTCACGGTGGGCATCGACCGGGGGAACTTCAATATCGGATTGGATCAATTCTCTTATCCCGCTCATGACCGGATCGTCTTTTATGGAGATTCGATCGAGTTCGACCACTTTTCCATCATTCAAAATGACCGAGGAGAGTTGAATATCGATGGTCTGGTGGGAAATTCAGATAAAAAACTTCTTCGCGTGGAGTTCAAGGATTTCGGACTCTCCTTATTCAGTTACCTGATACGTGATCCAAGTGCCAATTTTAGGGGATCCCTTACGGGGGATCTTACCCTTAGATCCCTGATGGAGGAAGTTCGATTCTCATCCGATCTCGTGGTCGACTCCCTATCCTTCAATAAGGAACATCAGGGGGACTTCTACATTCAAACAGAATGGGCTTCAGGGTCCGACCTGATCCAAATGGCCATTCGAGCGCAACGAGGAGAACTCAAAACCCTAGAGTTCGTCGGGACGGTGGACCCAAAGAATGATTTTGCCCTTGACCTGAAAGCTCGTTTCGATCGATTCCGAATAAAACCATTCAACCCCTTTATTGACTTTGTCTTCAGTAATTTACGGGGAGCGGTTTCAGGAGAGATCTCTGTTGTTGGTACAGCCTTCAAACCGATCGCCAAAGGAGACCTTACCATGAATAATGTCGGATTCACAGTCGGATATATTGGTACGGATTACAATTTTGAAGGAACACCAAACGTGAGTTTTGATGAGAATATCATTCGTTTTCCAAACATTCGTGTTAGGGATACAAAGAATTCATCATCCGGGACCATATCCGGATCCATCCGGCATGATCACTTTTCCGACCTTGAACTGGATATCCATGTGAAAGCCAACAGTCTGCTCTGCCTTGATCTTGAGCAGGGTGACAACGAGTATTTCTATGGAACTGCCTATGGTACGGGGATTGTCGATATCATTGGGCCCACCGAAAATATCACCATCAATGTAGATGCCACGACCAATAAGGGTACAGACCTGAAGATCCCCTTAACGAACCCCACCGAAGTGGTAGAGAAGGGTTTCATCACTTTTGTCAATGCGGATGGCGAGATCCCGGGTTCCAAGAATGAACGGGCCCTTGTGGATCTTGGTTTGTCAGGACTTTCTTTGAACCTGAATATTGCCGTTACTCCTGATGCCAGAGTGGAACTCATCATGGATGAGACCGTAGGAGATGTGATCTCGGGTTCGGCAGAGGGAAATATTCGGATATCCATTCCACCTAGTGGCGAAATGGAGATGTACGGAAGTCTTGAGGTCACCCGGGGGGAATATCTCTTCACTCTTCAAAATTTGATCAACAAGCCCTTTTCGATCCAATCCGGAGGGACGATCACATGGACTGGAGATCCCTACAAGGCAAGGATGGATCTGGTAGCTCGATACACCACGAGAACCTCGTTGAACGGGGTGGTCAGGAATCCCGATTACAACAATGAGCGTTTCACCGTTAACCTGGATCTTTCCCTTCAAGGTCAACTGCTCAACCCGAATATCAATTTTGACATTTCCGTTCCCGGTGCTCCGCCGGCCATTCAGGAGGAACTCCGCAGTGCTCTGAACGATCAGAATAAATTGAACTATCAGGCATTTAGTCTTTTGGCCTTCAACACCTTCGCGCCGGATAACGAAGCTGCAGCCAACTCTCTTGTGGGATATGGTGTTCAGTCCAATGGAATGCAAATGGTGGTGAGCCAATTTTCCAATTTCTTGAATCAGGGGCTAAATGGGGTGGTGGATATACAACTGGGATATAATCAAGGCGGGATCCCGAATAGTACCACTGGGGTCACCAGTCAGGAGCAGCTAGAGGTGGGGGTCTCAAAATCATTCATCGATGACCGTTTGGTGGTCAATGGGGTCTTTGATGTTCCAGTGGGGAGTAACCCAAATACCCTGGTCGGGGATGTGGAAGTAGAATACAAGATCACACCCAATGTTCGGGCCAAGGCCTTCAATCGAAGTAATCAGGACAACCCTGCATTGGATAAACTCGCTCCTTATACCCAGGGGGTCGGGATCTTCTATCGTACTGACTTCAATACCTTTGACGAGTTGGTCAGAAAGATCTTCGGGATCAAGGAAGAACCGGAGTCAGAACCCCAACCTGAAGAGGACGGAACTCAACCTACCGACTCGACCACGACCTCCAATTGATCACATGGTGACGTTTTCCACGATCTCCAGACCGTAACCCACGATTCCTACGCGTTTGATAGGATGATTGGTCAGCAATTTCACCTTGGACACCCCAAGGTCATGCAGGATCTGGGCACCGATCCCGTAATCCCTAGGATCCTTGCTAAAACTCATTCCTTTTTCTGGAGTAGAAGAACCCTCGAAGCTTGCCTTGTAATTGCGGATCCTTTCAAGGAGTTTTCCTGACGTTTGTTCCTGATTCATATAAACGATCACACCCCGACCATCCTGGCTGACCTTCTTCATGGCTTTCGAAAGTTGTTCCGAACCATCTGTGGTAAGCATGTGAAAGATATCATTGGCAACCGCTGCCGAATGCATTCGAACAAGAACAGGTTCATTTCGATCCCATGATCCCATGGTCAGTGCAATATGGATCTGTCCATTGGTGGTCTGTTCGTAAGCGGTCAAAAGGAATTCACCATATGTAGTATGAATGGAAAATCGTTCCTGGATCTTGATCAGGGATTCGTTCTTCATTCTGTACGCCACAAGATCCTCAATACTGATCACTTTGAGGTCAAATCGTTCTGCGATATCCAGCAATTGAGGCAAACGTGCCATGGTCCCATCCTCATTCATGATCTCTACAATGACCCCGGCAGGATACAATCCTGCCAAGCGTGCGAGATCAATGGCCGCTTCTGTGTGCCCAGTTCTACGAAGGACACCACCGGGTTTAGCACGAAGGGGAAAAATGTGACCGGGCCTACCGAGATCCTCGGGTCTGGTATTCGGATCGATCAGAGCTTTGATCGTCTCGGCGCGGTCCGCTGCAGAGATCCCTGTTGTCACTCCCTTTCCGATGAGATCCACGGATACAGTGAAGTTGGTGTGATGGGGATCACTATTATTGGTGACCATCGGATGAAGTTGCAATTCATCGCATCTGGACTCGATCATAGGAGTACAGATAAGACCACGTCCATGAGTCGCCATGAAATTGATCATTTCAGGAGTGACATTTCCTGCCGCGGCGACAAAGTCTCCTTCGTTCTCACGATCCTCATCATCCACAACAATGACCACACGACCATTGCGTATATCGGAGATCGCCTCCTCGATGGTATTCAGTTTATTCTTGATTTCGTTGAGTTGGTTGCCAGACATTACTTTTGACTCCGATTAAAAATTTGATCAAACCCCAGAATAGGGCCACGTTCATCCAAATGAAATGGCTGACAAAACGCAGTGCCCTGAAATGAAAACCCATCTTCTCCAGGGTGAGTTCGATCATCCCGGACAAAAGTACCAATATTTGAAGGAGA
>JAJLJK010000003.1:0-28047 GCA_033844885.1 Bacteroidota bacterium
GATCTGTTTTTCGCTTAGTAAGCTATCCTTGAGCAAAGAAAGGAACCTTTCGGTATCCATGCTCTGGAACTTGTAGGTCTCGAAATACTCTCTCAAGAACGAGTCCCATTCTTCTCGACCTACGGTTTCTTCCAAAAGCCGCAATAGCAAGTACCCTTTGTCATAGGCGATGGAGTTCATGCCATCATCGGGATCGCGATCCCGGAGGTCCAATTTGAGATGGGTATCCTTCTCCTTGCCTTTGGACTTCATATCTTCGATCTCTTCCAAAAGGCCATCGTAGCTTAGGCTGGCCAGCATTTCGCTATAATCCCTTCCATAGACCTTTTCCATGATCCTTTGTTCGAAGTACACCGTGAAGCCTTCATTCAGCCAGAAGTCATTCCATGTGGCATTCGTCACCAGATTTCCACTCCAACTGTGAGCCAATTCATGAGCGACCAAAGACACTAGAGAGCGATCTCCCGCAATGATGGTGGGCGTGGCAAAGGTCAATTTTGGGTTTTCCATTCCGCCAAATGGGAAACTTGGTGGCAGGATGATCATATCATATCGTCCCCAAACATAAGGTCCATAAAGTCCCTCGGCAGCTTCAACCATCTTCTCCATATCCACGAACTCATCTCTGGCGGCTTCCAATTGTCCCGGCTCCGCATAGATCCCGGTTCTTGAACCCTCGGGTGCAAAGGCAACGTCCCCAACGGTAAGTGCCATAAGGTAACTGGGGATCGGAATGTCCATAGTGAAGCTGTATTGCCCTTCGACATTGCGTTCTTGGGGATTATTCGCGCTCATAAGGGCGATCATTGCCTCTGGTACGTGGACATGTGCATTATAGGTAAACCGTATACCAGGGCTATCCTGACAGGGGATCCAGGTGCGGGCAAGGATCGCCTGGCTTTGTGTAAAGAGAAACGGGAGATTCTTATCATGGGTCTGCTCTGGACCCAGCCATTGCAGGGCTGCCGCATCCGGAGAGGTAGAATACGTGATGGAAACCACCTTGGCCTTCTCGCTGATGGGAATCCTCAGATCCTGTCCCAAAACGGGATCCTTGCTACCCAATGAATAATCCGCCTTTTCGCCATCCACCATTACTTCAAGGATGGTCAGATCCTCGGTGTCGAAATGAATAGAATCCGGTGAGCCCTGTGTTTCGATCTCCCAGTTTGCAACCCCTTGGATCACGCGATTTTGAAAATCGACCTCGATATCCAGATCCAGGTGCTTCACAACAGCTTCATTGGGTCTGGAAAAGCTGTGGGGATCCATTGCATATTTCATGATTACAGTATCTTCTTGTGGTTGTTCCTCAGGACCCTGTGTACAAGATCCAAGGAAAAAAACGGGAATGGCCGTCAGGATGATTCGACGCATAATTGTATTTTGGATAATCCGCTAAAGTATCAAAACCAAAACAACACCATGGCCGAATCCACATCCAGAGGGTCCAGTTGGCTGGTCACCCTGATCGTAAATACACTGAGCGTCTTTGCTGTAGCTTACATCCTACCGGGCGTCAAGGTGGATCAATTCACCACCGCACTCATCGTTGCCATTGTGCTGGCCGTATTAAATGTCTTTTTGAAACCGATCCTGATCATTCTTACGCTACCCCTGACCGTGGTGACCTTTGGGTTATTCCTAGTGGTCATCAACGCGTTGGTCATCCTCCTTACGGACAATATGATCGATGGTTTTTCGGTGGATGGATTCTGGTGGGCTGTTCTTTTCTCCATCCTTATTTCCATTGTGAATTCAGTCCTCTTTGGATTGGGTGGAAAAGGAGAATGAGCTCTTCTCGGATCGGGGAGGAAAAAAAGTCCCTCCCCAAATTCAGGGAGCTACAGAATATCATGACCAAATGATAGGCGAATCCAACAAAGTTGACCAAAGGATGAAACTCTGGAGTTGCCAATCCTGAATTACAAATTGACAATTGTCAATTTTCAATTGTTATTAGCCAATCCAGCCTACATCCCGAAATATTCCATTCACCCATTCATGAAATCCTCGATCTCCTCGATCTCTTTCGGGATCTCACGGGTAAAGTTTTCATGACCATTGGCCGTGATGACAATATCATCCTCGATCCGGATCCCTAATTTTTCTTCTGGAATGTAAATCCCCGGCTCGACAGTAAATACGTTTCCGACCTCCATATCGGTCGTCCAGAGTCCAACATCGTGAACATCTAGTCCGATGTAATGTGAGGTTCCATGCATGAAGTACTTCTTATAAGCAGGCCATTTGGGATCCTGTTTCTGTACATCGTGTTGTGAAATGAGCTTGAGATCCAGAAGCTCCTTGGTCATGAGTTCTCCGACCTCTTTGTGATAATCGTTCAGATTATTCCCAGGCTTCAACATCTCAATAGCAGCCTTTTGAACCCTTAAGACGGCGTTGTAGACCTGTTTTTGCCGATCAGTGTATCGACCACTCACCGGAAATGCTCTGGTGACATCACAGGCATAATTCGCATATTCACAACCCACATCGAAAAGAATGAGTTCTCCATCTTTACATTGGTCCTTATTCTCGATGTAATGGAGAACACAAGCGTTGAAACCTGATCCAATGATCGGAGTGTAAGCGAACCCTCTGGAGCGATTCCTCAGGAATTCGTGCATGAATTCAGCTTCCAGCTCAAATTCCCAAATCCCCGGTTTGATCGCCTTCAACACTCGTTTGTATCCCTTGGTGGTGATCTCAGCGGCCCTTCTCATCAATTCAAGCTCTGCTTCACTCTTTACTGCCCTGATCTGATGCATGATAGGAGCCGAGCGTTCATAATGATGGATTGGATATTCGTTCTTGATCCATTCGATGAACCGATCCTCACGGGTCTGAACTTCTGTGGCGGCCCGTAGATGTTCGTTGGTGTTGAGGTATACATGATCTGCCTGGGTCATCATCTCCTTGAAGACCTTGTTGAAATCGCTCAGCCAATAGACCGTCTCGATCCCTGAAACCTCAAAAGCTGTTTCGCGAGTCAATTTTTCGCCTTCCCAGATGGCAATATGTTCATTGGTCTCTCTTAAAAAGAGAACTTCCCGGTGTTCTTCTTTGTAGGCATCCGGAAAAAGAACCAGAATACTTTCTTCCTGATCCACCCCCGAGAGGTAAAAGATGTCCGTGGCTTGTTTGAACGGCAAGGTCCCATCCGCACTGGTCGGATAGATATCATTTGAGTTGAAGATAGCGATGGAATTGGGCTTCAAGAACTTTCTGTATTTGGCCCGGTTTGCAATGAAAAGATCGTTTGGGATCTTGTGATAACGCATGGAATCTATTTTGAAAGGTTCTAAATAAATCAGATCGATTTGCTGCGCGTGTAACGTAGCGTATTTTTGTGAGGTAAAGATAACTCATCCCCTAATAAAACCACTGCACATCTTATGGCATCAACTGCTACAGGACTGTTCGGCTCCAGCTTGGTACGAAAGTATTGGATGGCAGCCACGGGATTGTTCTTGTGTCTCTTCCTGATCGGTCACCTGGCCGGCAACCTCCAGCTGTTTATTCCTGGAGAGGAAGGCCAACTTCAATTCAACGCTTACGCGAAGTTCATGACCTCCAACCCCGCCGTCAAGATCCTCAGCTACTTGACGTATTTCTCGATCCTCCTCCACGCCATTGACGGGATCGTTCTAGCTCGTCAGAACAAGGCAGCCCGCCCTGTGAACTACGTGAAGAACAGCCCCGAAAAGAATTCTTCCTGGGCAAGTCGCTCAATGGTACTATTGGGTATCATCACCCTGATCTTCATCCTGATCCACATGCGTAGCTTCTGGTTCGAGATGCATTGGGGTGGTTTGGATACGGATGCCAATGGCAACAAGGACCTCTACACGATCACTGTGGCGGCTTTCCAGACCTGGTGGTATACAGCTTTTTATGTTCTGGCCATGATCGCGTTGGCATTTCACCTATCGCATGGTTTCTCCAGTGCGTTCCAATCCATGGGGTGGAACCATCCGAAGTACATGCCTGTTATCAAAAAGATCGGTGTTGGTTTCGCAGTGATCATTCCACTGCTCTTCGCCGCCATTCCCGTTTACCTATTCATCAAGTAAGAACCGTCTAGAAATTATCAATCATGAGTTTAGACGCCAAGATACCTTCCGGTCAACTAGCCGATAAGTGGGAAAACCACAAGTCCAATGTTCGACTGGTGAGTCCCGCTAACAAGCGACGGATCGATGTGATCGTAATAGGCACCGGACTTGCCGGCGGTTCTGCCGCGGCATCCCTCGCCGAATTAGGATACAATGTCAAGGCTTTCTGTTTTCAGGACTCTCCACGCAGGGCTCACTCCATCGCTGCCCAGGGTGGGATCAACGCTGCAAAGAATTACCAGAACGACGGGGATTCGGTCTACCGCCTCTTCTATGATACCATCAAAGGAGGTGACTACCGAAGCCGTGAGGCCAATGTTTATCGCCTGGCCGAAGTCTCAGGGAATATCATTGACCAATGTGTCGCTCAGGGAGTGCCCTTTGCAAGAGAATATGGAGGGCTCCTAGACAACCGCTCCTTTGGGGGTGTTCAGGTAAGTCGCACCTTTTACGCAAAAGGACAGACCGGTCAGCAGCTACTGCTGGGCGCATATTCTGCCCTGAGTCGTCAGATCGCCAAGGGAAAGGTACAGATGTACAACCGTCACGAGATGATGGAACTGGTGATCGTCGACGGCAAGGCTCGTGGGATCATCGCCCGTGACCTGGTCACCGGAAAACTCGAACGCCACTCGGCTCACGCAGTGGTCATTGCCTCTGGTGGATATGGCAACGTTTTCTTCCTTTCCACCAACGCCATGGGATCCAATGGATCAGCCGCATGGAAGGCCCACCGCAAAGGGGCTTTCTTTGCCAACCCTTGTTTCACACAGATCCACCCCACCTGTATCCCCGTATCGGGAGACTATCAATCCAAGCTTACGCTGATGTCAGAGTCGCTGCGTAATGATGGAAGGATCTGGGTTCCCAAGGACAGAAAGGATGCTGAGGCCATTCGAAATGGGCAATTGAAACCCACTGATCTACCCGAGGAAAAACGTGATTACTACCTGGAAAGGAGATATCCTTCCTTTGGAAACCTGGTTCCTCGCGACGTCGCCTCACGTGCGGCAAAGGAGCGTTGTGACGAAGGCTTTGGGGTCAATAAGACCGGGGAGGCTGTATACCTTGATTTCTCATCCGCCATTGAGCGATATGGAAAAGAGCAGGCCAACCTGAATGGTATTGCCAACCCTTCTGCTGAGCAGATCCGCCAACTAGGTGAAAAAGTGGTTGAGGCCAAGTACGGTAACCTCTTCCAGATGTATGAGAAGATCACCGATGACAATCCCTACAAGACCCCAATGATGATCTACCCTGCAGTGCACTATACCATGGGTGGACTTTGGGTCGACTACAACCTGATGACCAATATTCCCGGATGTTTTGCTCTTGGTGAGGCTAATTTTTCAGATCACGGAGCCAACCGCCTTGGTGCATCTGCCCTGATGCAAGGTCTGGCAGATGGGTACTTTGTGATCCCCTACACCATTGGAGATTATCTGGCCGACGATATTCGAACCGGTGAGATCAACACCACATTACCCGAATTCGAGGCCGCGGAGAAAGAGGTGCAGGATCGCATCAACAAATTGATGAGCACCAACGGAAAACACTCTGTGGACCACTACCACAAGGAGCTTGGTAAGATCATGTGGAACAAATGTGGAATGGCTCGTAATGCCAAGGGATTGCAAGAGGCCATTACCGAGATCCGTGCCCTGCGCGAGGAGTTCTGGCAGAATGTCAAGGTTCCCGGAAAAGTTGAGGGAATGAACCCTGAACTCGACAAAGCCGGCAGGGTCGCAGACTTCCTCGAATTGGGTGAATTGATGTGTATCGATGCACTGAAAAGAGAGGAATCATGTGGAGGTCACTTCCGCGAAGAATTCCAGACCGAGGATGGCGAAGCCCTTCGGGATGATGAGAACTTTGCTTTTGTGGCTGCATGGGAATTCAAGGACAATGACCCCGGCAAGGCCGAACTCCACAAGGAACAGCTCACCTTCGAGAATGTTGAGCTGAAGACCCGTTCATACAAATAAGAAGTCTCCAAAACGACGATAGAGATGAAGATCACACTCAAAGTTTGGCGTCAGAACGGACCCGAGGACAAGGGCCGTATCGAAACCTATCAACTGAACGAAGTTTCACCAGATATGTCCTTCCTCGAAATGATGGATGTCCTCAATGAGGACCTTATCGAGAAGGGGGAGGATCCCATTGCCTTCGACCATGACTGTCGGGAGGGAATCTGTGGAATGTGCTCCATGTACATCAATGGCGAAGCTCATGGACCAGGTCGCGGGATCACTACCTGTCAGCTCCACATGCGCTCTTTTAAGGATGGGGATACCATCTATGTTGAACCATGGAGAGCGGCCGCCTTCCCGGTGATCAAAGACCTTGTGGTGGACAGGACCTCCTTTGATCGGATCATTCAAGCCGGTGGATATGTATCCGTAAATACCTCAGGTAATACTCAGGACGCCAACGCCATCCCCATTCCCAAAGAAGATGCAGATATGGCCTTTGACGCCGCAACCTGCATCGGCTGCGGTGCTTGTGTGGCTACCTGCAAGAATTCAAGTGCCATGTTGTTCGTATCCGCAAAAGTGAGTCAGCTTTCGCTCCTTCCTCAGGGAAAGGTAGAGGCCGACGAACGTGTTCGACATATGGTGAAGCAAATGGATCTAGAAGGATTTGGAAATTGCACCAATACGGGAGCTTGCGAAGTTGAATGTCCCAAGGGAATCAGCCTCGAAAATATTGCCCGTATGAACCGTGAGTATCTGAAAGCATCGGTCACCGCTGCAAAATGATCCTCCTTTCAAGGAGAAAAAAAACCCGACCAATGGTCGGGTTTTTTATTTCTAGTCCGGGTTCACTCTGAATTCCACAAAAAGTTGAACCTGCGCATTCACCAACCCTTGCTTGACCTCGGCCACCGGTCGATACATATTATCTTCCTCTTCCATCAAGTAATTGGAACTCCTCTTGGTTCTTGGCTCGTCTGCCATTCGTTCAAGCTCCACATTTCCGACCTGAACCACCTCTAACTGTCCGCCTCCAAGTTCTGGCAAGAGCTTTTCGGCCACAACCCTGGCGTTATTTAGCGCATTTGAATACGCTTCTGCCTGTAGGCTATCCATTTTAGAATGGGAAAAACTCAACCCGACAATGGACCGTTCCTCATTCTCAAGGAATTTACCGTAGATGTTATTCAGTTTCTCAAGATCCCGAACGATGACCCTCAAAGAGGTCGACGCCTGATATCCAATGAAAACGTTTCCGTTTCGGGTCCATTTGTACTGTCGACGAACATCCAGGTAAGAGGTCATCAGGTCTTGGTCATTAACCCCTTGTTCTTTCAAGAAAGAAAAGATCTCATCCATTTCTTCCAACAAACACTCTCGCGCCCCCTTGACAGATCCCTTCAAACAATTCATTGAAATGCTGAACGAGGCCATATCAGGTGGAACCTCCACCTTACCGGAGGATCGGATCATCATTCCTCTTGGTTCGACCCTTTCAACCTCCGGTCGTTGGCAGGCAAAGGTCAACATGGCCAGACCTGCAAAAAGCAATTTCTTCATCTTGTTGATTTTTCTTTTTCCAAACAAAATCCATACCGAATCCTCGTCCCCTCTCGGATCTCCAAGAACAGCATTTGCATCATTATTTATTTGGAATTATTCTAAATAATGTAGGTTTGTCGCTCAAACAGCAACAATATGATCCACGAGAGACTAAAGACCGAAACCCGTCATCTACACGACCGGACCGAGGAGATCGCCGGATCGGAACAGATCATGAGTGGGAACATCACCCTTGATGAGTACACCGATATTCTGATCCGCAATTACCTTTTGCATTTGGATGCAGAGATGATCCTGTCGGAATGGACAGAATGGGTGAATCATCCCGAAATGAAGTTTCAGGAAAGGCTGAAGACCGAGGCCTTGAGAAGGGACCTTGATATCCTGAATGTGATCACGGATCAACTACCCATGCCGAACCTATCACAGAAGCCCGAGAACCATCTTCAGGCCCTGGGAGCCATGTACGTTCTCGAAGGAGCGACCCTTGGCGGATCGATGATCCACAAGAGATTAAGCACCCTTCCTCAAATTTCGAAGGCTGGAGCTTTCCATTATTACACGGTCTACGGACGGGAGATCGGGTCTAAATGGAAGCAATTCCTTGCCATCCTGGAAGAGAATGCCTCACTGAAAGAGGACGAAGAAGAGATCTTAATAGGGGCAGAATTGGGATATCAATGGGTGCAGGAGGCTTTTCAGCTTGACCTTGCATCTTTGACCGGGGAGTAACCTAGCCAAATAGCTCTCCGAAAAGTTCTTCAACCTTCCCGATCATCTTCACCTTGATCCCATAATCTCCAGGTTTCACTTTGTTATATCGGGAAATGTGAATCGTATCAAAACCGAGCTTTTCGGCTTCCATGATCCTTTGCTCCACACGTGTCACCGGTCGGACCTCACCAGCCAGACCTACCTCTGCTGCAAAACAATTGCGATCCGGAACGGGGATATCCTCATTTGAACTGAGAATGGCAGCGACCACCGCCAGGTCGATGGCAGGGTCATCCACCCGTATTCCACCGGTGACATTTAAAAAAACATCCTTTGCTCCCAACCGGAAACCACAGCGCTTTTCCAATACGGCAAGGAGCATGTTCAATCGCCTCGTGTCAAATCCGGTGGAGGCCCTTTGCGGGGTTCCATAAACGGCCGTACTGACCAGGGCCTGGATCTCGATAAGCAAGGGACGCAGGCCTTCCATCATACTGGCAATGGCAATTCCACTAAGGTTTCCATCCTTTCTTGAGATCAGAATATCCGAAGGGTTGGGCACCTCTCTCAGTCCACTTCCCGCCATTTCGTAGATACCGATCTCTGCGGTGGATCCAAATCGATTCTTATGGGCACGCAGAAGACGGTAGACATGATTCTGGTCACCTTCGAATTGTAGGACCACATCCACCATATGCTCCAGGATCTTCGGCCCGGCAAGCTGCCCGTCCTTGTTTATATGACCGATCAGGATCACAGGGGTGTGGGTCTTCTTTGCGAATTGAATGAATTCGGCTGTGGACTCACGGATCTGGCTTACCGATCCTGCGAGCGAATCAATATGTTGCGTTGTCAGGGTCTGAACGGAGTCCACTATGACAAGATCGGGATCGACCTCCTTTATCTCACGAAAGATCTTCTGGGTCTGGGTCTCATTGAGGATGTAGGTCTCCTGATTGTCAATACCGATGCGCTCGGCCCTCATCTTGATCTGACGTTCACTTTCCTCCCCCGAAATGTAAAGGACCTTTCGTTGAATGCGCAAGGCGAGTTGAAGCATTAGAGTGGACTTTCCAATCCCTGGCTCACCGCCCAACAGGATCAGGGAACCGGGAACGATACCTCCTCCTAGCACTCGATCCAATTCGCCATCATGAGTTGGGGACCGATCCTCCAATTTGAATTCAACCTCTGATAGGGTACGGGCATGGTTGGTTGTCTCACTTCGGGTGGAACTGGACTCCCAGGCCTTCGGGACATCACCCCGGTCCACCACTTCTTCGACAATGGTATTCCACTGTCCACAACTCTTGCACTGCCCCATCCATTGCGAATGCTGGGCACCACAATTCTGACAAAAGAATGCCTTGGTGACCTTATTCTTTGCCATTCTTCATCTTTTGGATCAGAGATGTGGTTGAGAATCCTTCTTCAAAGGGAAGCAATTCGACCTTTCCTCCATTATTCAGGATCAGATCAGCTCCGACAACGGTATTCACTGTATAATCTCCCCCTTTGACCAGGACATCGGGCTTGAAGAGCTGAAGCAATTCCAATGGGGTATCTTCATCAAATACCGTGATCGCGTCTACCACATGCAGGGATGCCAACATCATGGCACGAGCATGTTCCTTATTCACTGGGCGCTCAGGGCCTTTGAGTTTTGAAACTGAAGAATCGGAGTTCAAACCGAGGATCAGCCGATCACCCAGATCTCGAGCACGAGCGAGGTAACTGATGTGTCCATAGTGCAGGATATCAAAACATCCGTTGGTAAAGACGATACGCTGTCCTGTCAGTCGCCAGGAAGCAATGATACTAGCCAGCGCTTCCCTTGGCTGTATCTTGTTTTGGAGGATCTCCAGATGGTTCATTGGGCTTGATCTTTCGTCTCTCAAAGTAAAGGAAAATCAGCCCAACCAGACCCGTGATCAGGAGCATCAATGTCTGGGATGAGTGGACGATCGTAGCAAAGCTCAACCCTTCTTCTTTAGTAAGCCCCAGAACGGTCAGAGCACTCATTACCAAAAAGTGATAAGCACCAATTCCACCAGGAACAGGAAGGACGATCCCAAGACTCCCCGCTACCTGAATAAGGAAACACTCTCGGACCGTCAGTCCGCTGGTGGCAGGAATGGCGTAAAAAACCACGTAGACCATCATGAAATACATGGTCCAAATGAAGAGAGTGTGGAAGAAGAACATTCCCGTGCGCTTCATTCGGAAAATGGTCTTGAACCCCTCTTTCATTCCCAGCCAAAAATTGCGTACTACCGCGAATCTCGGGTGGTAAATGATACGATTGCGAAAGAGTATGAAGATCAGGACAAAGAAAAATAGGGCTCCGAACAGAATGTAAAGGATCATTTGTGACCCGCCCCCCGAGGCTCCTTCATTTCCATTGGAGCTCGAGGTGATCTCGACCAGAGAGAGTAAATTCTGCCATTGAAAGATGACTGCCAGAGTGATCATGATGATCATCATGACAAGGTCTACGGCCCTCTCCAGGATCACAGTTCCAAAAAGCTGATTCACCGGAACCTTTTCCACCTGATTCAAACTGGTACATCGCGCCAATTCTCCAGCCCTTGGAACCGCCAAATTAGCCATATACCCCACAGCTACTGCATGACTGGCATTCCAGGGATTCACTTTATAACCAAGGGGTTCGAGTAGGATCACCCAACGGTATCCGCGACTGATCACAGCCAACCATCCCAAAACCATGGAAAGAAAGACCCATCCGTAATGGGCGTGTTTCAGGTCATCCAGTAGTTTCTGTGGATCGGCGGATCGAAAGGCCAGCCATAATAAAAGACCTCCCAGACCCACGAAAAGGAGATACTTGATGGTATTCTTCAGTCTGGGATTCAAGTCAGGATCACTTTAAGCGATTGGTGGTCTCATTCGGGAAGATGATGGCCGGCTTGAAGGACCGTGCTTCCTCGAAATCCATGGAGGCATAGGAAATGATGATGATGATATCTCCCTTCTGGACCTTACGAGCAGCTGGGCCGTTGAGTGTGATCTCGCCGCTACCCCGTTCGCCGGTGATGACATAGGTCTCCAAACGTTCGCCATTATTGATGTTGACGATCGCCACCTTTTCTCCCTCCAGGATATTGGCAGCCTCCATCAGGTCTTCATCAACGGTGATGCTACCTATATAGTTAAGGTCGGCACCTGTAACGGTGACCCGGTGGATCTTGCTCTTAACAACCTCGATAAACATGGCCGCAAAAGTATTAAAACAGAGGCACATTATCGATCAGGCGAACATCTCCCGCAAAAACCGCGGCAAAGATCCTTGCCGAATCGCAATTCGCCCAACCCGAAACCGGCTTCAATGTTCGGGAGTCTGCCACCGAAACATACTCCACCTCGAGATCTGTACCCACGGTGATACGTTTGGAAACCTCCTCCACCAGTGCTTTCGGATCGAATTCACGAAAGTGATCTCTGGCAAAATTCAATGCTTGAGCTATCACATGGGCTTGCGCCCGATGGACTTTGGACAGGCGAAGATTCCTTGAACTCATGGCCAAACCGTCGGATTCTCTTTCGGTAGGCACACCTATGATATCGATCTGATCCTTCCGCCAATCGGTGATCTTTCGAATGATCGCGAGTTGCTGAAAATCCTTTTCTCCGAAATAGGCGCGATCCGGTGTAACAATATCAAAAAGTCGATTGACCACGGTAGCCACACCCTGGAAATGGCCGGGTCGAAAGGCACCTTCCATCACCTCGTCCAAACCTTCGAGGGGATAACGCACACTCTCCACCTTTTCGGGGTACATATCCTCGACCGAGGGCATGAAAAGAACATGACAGCCCGCTTCCTGAAGCATTTGAATATCCTCTTTGGGTGACCGGGGGTATTTCTCAAGATCAGAAGGGTCGTTGAATTGGGTCGGATTGACGAAAATGCTGGTGATCACCACATCATTGTCAGCAAGGGCACGGTTCACCAATTGAATATGACCACGATGGAGGGCACCCATGGTGGGCACGAAACCAATGGAAAAGCCCTTGGAACGCATGGAAGAAACGTGATCCCGAACCTCCCCAGGTTGATGAAAAACCTCCATATCCCCTTGTGATTAAGCCGCCAAAGCTACGGTTTACCTTGAAAGAAAGCCAAAATTTTGATACCTTTGCATTCTGTTTTGTTACCAGAAAAGGTGTAGACGATGGACAAAAAACGAATTCTCTTCATTTCTCAAGAAATCACCCCCTATCTTCCTGAAAATCAGCTATCCAAATCCGCTTTGGAGGTTGCCAAAAAGATGAATGACCAGGGCCACGAGGTCCGGGTTTTCATGCCTCGTTTTGGGGTGATCAACGAGCGTCGCCACCAATTGCACGAAGTGATCCGACTAAGTGGTATCAACATCGTCATCAATGACATGGACATGCCCTTGATCATCAAAGTGGCATCCGTTCCACAGACACGAATGCAGGTCTATTTCATCGACAACGACGAATTCTTCAAGCGCAAGCAAACCTATTTTGACAAGGAACACAAGTTCTTTGAGGACAATGCTGAAAGATCCGTCTTCTTCTGCAAGGGAGTGATCGAAACCATAAAGAAACTTGGGTGGAAACCTGATATCATTCACGTTCATGGCTGGATGGCCAGTTTGGTTCCGACCTATCTGAAATTGTTCAATAACGACGACCCCCTCTTCTCAGAGGCAAAAGTGGTCGAATCCGTTTATTCTAAGGGCTTTGAAGGTGAACTCAATGAAAACCTCACCAAGGCTATGGAGTTTGACAATGTACAGGGGGATGATCTTGAATTTTACAAGAAACCCGACCATACCAATATGATCAAAGCCTCATTGCGCCATGTTGATGGGGTGGTCAAGGCCGATGATAAAATAGATGAGGACCTGTTGCGTTTCATCAACGACCAGAATCTTCCCATCTTTGAGGGATCCCATCTGATCTCCTCTCCCGGTGACATAGAGAAGTTCTATGAAGCGCTGGTGATGGAGGAAGAGGTGGCATAAGCCGGCTACGAACATGCAACATCATTTTGCTCAATCTTTTATGAAGAAAGCCATTCTTGTAATGGCTTCTTTCGTTTTATTGGCGTGTGAGAAGGACTTTGGAGAGGTCGGACTGGATGACGTCATCGGAAACAAACCTCCGATCGGTACGCTCAAGTCTTACCCAATCACGACCTTTCATTACCAACAAGACACCGTTCCTACCCTAAATCGGACCCCTAACCTGTTAGGAACCATGCAGGATCCTGTATTTGGGGGGATTCAGGCTGATTTGGCGTTTGAACTCTACCTTCAAAAAGTGAATCCCGACTTTGGAGCTGATCCTCAATTGGATTCGGTATTTCTTTTTGTTGATCTCGACGATTATTACGGAGATACCTCCGTCACCCAGACCTGGGATATCTACGAGTTGGATGAGAGTTTCCCTTCGAATGTGAACGGAAATACTACAATAACCACCGGCCAATTGATCGGTTCTGCTCAGGTGAACCCCACGCCCAACCGAAGGGGTAAGCTCAACTCAGACACGCTGGTTCGTGGATTGACCATCATCCCCCTAGATCCGGCTTTCTTCGATCAAAAGATCGTGCAGGAAGCCGTGAATGATCCTTCGAAGTTCCAGACCAACGAAGATTTCGTGAATTATTTCAAGGGATTGATGATCAAGGCCACCGCGGGTAATTCTATTCTTACCGTCGATCTTCGGGGTGGCGATTCGTTCTTGAGGATGTATTATCGGGAGAGTAGCATTGACTCCATTGCCCGCGAATACAATCTGGTGGTCAGTGGGATCAGTTCTTCTGACCCATCCAATGCAGCATCCTTGTTTACTTTGGACCATAGCACAGGCGAATTCGATCCGAGCATGACAGACTCGGTCAATGGGGAAGCCACCAACTACATTCAACCTATGGGAGGACCCGGGTGTGCCATCCGAATCCCTACTCTTTCCGACCTAGGTGATACCCTCGCCATCAATCGTGCTGAGATCAAGTTCTCGGTCCGTTCAGGTAGCGTCGGAACACCGAACTTCCGTTACGAGGTTCCCTCCAGACTTCTGGTCTATATGATCGAGGAGGATGGGACCCTGACCCGGATCCCGGACTATGGGAGTATAAGCAATCCGGTTCTGGATGCTGTCGGAGGACGTCCGATCGGAGGAGATTTCAGGGAGATCGAATACACATTTAACATCACCCGGTACCTACATAAAGCTCTTTATGAACCGGGAACACCCAAAACTTTATTAATTTTCCCCGACCGGATCACCACTGCGGCGAACCGGGTAGTCCTAAACGGGAGCCAAAGTCCTGTTGACCCAGCACATCTAGACATCTATTACACCCGAATCAAGAAATAATTCCCGATCATCATGTGTGGAATTGTAGGATATATCGGAAGTCAGGAAGCCTATCCGATCCTAATCAAAGGATTGAAGCGATTGGAATATCGCGGATATGACTCTGCCGGAGTGGCCATCATGAACAACGGCCTTCATCTGTACAAGAAAAAAGGAAAGGTTGCGGACCTCGAAGGGGTTGCCGATGACCAACCTCATCATGGAACCCTTGGAATCGCCCATACGCGATGGGCCACTCATGGGGAACCCAGCGACGTGAACTCGCACCCGCACGCCTCCCAATCTGGAAAACTGGTCCTGGTTCACAATGGGATCATTGAAAACTATTCCTCGCTTAAGGAAGCCCTTAGATCCAGAGGATTCACATTCCATTCCGAGACAGACACGGAAGTATTGGTCAACCTGATCGAGCACCTGAAGGACGCTGAAAAATTGGACCTGGAGTCTGCTGTACGGACGGCACTCAACCAGGTCATCGGTGCCTATGCGATTGCCGTTTTCGATGTTGATCACCCTGAACAGATCGTCGTCGCCCGAAAGGGATCTCCATTAGTGATCGGTATTGGCAAGGGAGAGTATTTCATTGCCTCCGATGCTAGCCCATTCCTTGAATACACGAAGAAGGCCATCTATTTGGACGATGATGAAATGGCCGTAGTGGATCTCAAGAAAGGGGTCACTGTTCGAAACATCACTCACAACAGAAAAGTGGATCCGCTGATCCATCAGCTTCAGCTGGATCTTGCCAGCATTGAAAAGGGTGGATATGACCACTTCATGCTCAAGGAGATCTATGAACAACCCAAGGCCATCGAGGATACTTTCCGTGGACGTCTGCTTCCGGAAAAGGGAATGATCCGCATGGCTGGTTTCCAGGAATATAGAGAAAAGTTCATTCAGGCGGACCGCATCATCATTGTCGGCTGTGGCACTTCATGGCACGCCGGCTTGGTAGGGGAATACCTTTTTGAGGATCTGGCGCGTACCCCGGTGGAAGTGGAATATGCCTCTGAGTTCCGGTATCGGAATCCGATCATCAACGAGAACGACATCGTCATTGCCATATCACAATCCGGAGAGACCGCTGATACCCTGGCCGCCATCAAATTGGCCAAGGAAAAAGGCGCGACCATCTTTGGTATCTGTAATGTGGTGGGATCTTCCATCGCTCGTGAAACCCATGCAGGAGCCTATACCCATGCCGGTCCGGAGATCGGAGTGGCATCGACCAAAGCCTTTACTGCTCAGGTCACGGTCCTTGCATTGCTGGCGCTCCAACTTGGCAAGGAAAAAGGGCATTTGAAGGAATCGGAATTCATCAAATTACTCTACAATCTTCACGACATTCCGGCTAAGATCAAGAATATGCTCGACTCAGATTCACAGGTCAAGTATATCGCCGAGATGTTCAAGGACGCCAGGAATTTCCTTTATCTGGGTCGGGGGTACAACTTCCCGGTTGCTCTGGAAGGGGCGCTAAAACTCAAGGAGATCAGTTATATCCATGCCGAGGGATACCCGGCAGCCGAAATGAAACATGGACCGATCGCTCTGATCGATGAGAATATGCCTGTAGTGGTCATTGCACCCAAGAACGGCCAGTATGAAAAAGTGGTCAGCAATATCCAGGAGGTGAAAGCCCGAAATGGAAGGGTGATCGCGATCGTCAATGAAGGAGATGAGGAAATCCGCGAGATGGCGGAATTCGTCATAGAGATCGAAGATACCCGTGAATCATTCACCCCGCTTCTCACTACAGTACCTTTACAACTCCTCAGTTATCATGTGGCAGTGATGCGTGGATGTAATGTCGACCAGCCCAGAA
The DNA here is from genome assembly GCA_033844885.1 of Bacteroidota bacterium. Classification (GTDB taxonomy): domain Bacteria; phylum Bacteroidota; class Bacteroidia; order Flavobacteriales; family Schleiferiaceae; genus JAJLJK01. Next base: position 16,572 of record JAJLJK010000003.1, read on the forward strand.
ACCTGGCGAAATCGGTAACCGTAGAATAACCACTGAAGGACAATAAAAAAGCCCCGATAATCGGGGCTTTTTTATTTTTTATTGAATTGGGTCATGGTCAATTGAGGGCCCGCCAGGGCGAACGAAACTATGGCTTCAGTGGCGAGTTTGATCCGATCTTTAAGGGCGTTCTTCTCCTCTTCGGTCCATTCACCTAGCACAAAATCCACCTGACCACCTTTGGGATATTCATTTCCGATCCCAAATCTCAATCTCGGATAATTTGTGGTCTGGAGGATATCCTGAATATTCTTCAATCCATTATGGCCTCCATCGCTCCCCTTCAACTTGATGCGCAGAGCACCAAGGGGAAGAGCGATCTCATCCACCACAACCAGAAGATGGTTGATATCGATCTTTTCCTGCTCCAGCCAATACCGTATGGCCTTCCCGCTAAGATTCATGTAGGTATTGGGTTTGATTAGCACGAGCTTGCGCCCTTTGACCGTCATTTCTGCACGATCGGCATAACGCTCCGGCTTAAAAAAAATGTTGGATGCCCCAGCTAGAGCATCCAACACTTCAAAACCAATATTATGGCGGGTATTTGAATATTCTGTACCCGGATTTCCCAACCCGGCTATCAGATACTTCTTCAAAACCTCTGTATCTTAAGATTCAGCAGATTCCTCAGCAGCAGCTTCGGTTGCTCCTTCAGCACCTTCAGCTTCTTCACCACCTTCTTCTTCCTCATCTTCAACAGCATTACGAGCTGTCTTGATGGTGCAGATCACGGCAGATTCTGCATTGAGGATGTCAAATCCTTCGGGCTTAACATCAGAAACTCGGATGGATTGGCCAATACGTAGTTCAGCAATATCTACAGAGATCTCACCCACGAGGCTATCGGGAGTCGACTTGATCTTCAGCGAGCGCAATACTTGCTTGAGCTTACCACCATTACGCACACCACGTGCGTTTCCGGTCAGCTTAACAGGCACCTCAAGTGCTACGGGCTTGCCATCGACGAGTTGGATGAAATCGATATGGAGGATCTCATCGGTCACAGGATGGAATTGGATATCCTGAAGAACAGCGTTCACCTGGTCACCATTCAATTCGATCGCTGCGGATTTAGCAACATCGGAATAAACGAGATCGCGGAACGCGAGTTTGGGTGCACTGAAGTGGATGGGTTGTTCCCCTCCATAGACCACGCATGGAACCTCACCATTACGGCGGAGGTTGCGTGCTTCCTTAGTTCCGAGATTATCTCTAACGGACCCGCTAATAGCTACAGAATTCATCAGATTTGATTTTTAGCCTTGTGTTTCAACCTTTACATGATAAAATGTCCGCTGATGGACTCGTGGTGGTGTACCCTTTTCATTACATCAGCGAATAGTTTGGCCACCGAAATGACCCGGATCTTCTCCGATTCCTGCCTTAAGGGAATGGTATCGGTAACCACCAGCTCCTGTAGGGAGGAATTTTCGATTCGTTCATATGCTTTACCTGAAAGTACCGGGTGGGTACAGTAGGCTCGTACACTTCTGGCGCCCTTGTCCATCAACATATCTGCTGCCTTGGTCAAGGTTCCGGCCGTATCGATCATATCATCCAGAAGAACAACATTCCGATCGGTAACATCTCCGATCACGGTCATCTTCTCGATCACATTGGCCTTTTTTCTCTGCTTGTAGCAGATCACCACATCGGCTCCCAATCGGTTACCGTAGGCATTCGCCCTCTTGGAACCTCCCATATCCGGAGATGCAATAGTGAGGTCAGATAGCTCCAGTGCCTCAATATCCGGAAGGAAGAGTGAGGAAACATATAAATGATCCACCGGCACCTCGAAGAAACCCTGGATCTGATCGGCATGGAGATCCATGGTCATGATCCTGGTCGCTCCTGCTGCGGTAAGGAGATTGGCTACAAGCTTGGCACCTATGGGCACCCTCGGCTTGTCCTTGCGATCCTGACGTGCATACCCAAAGTAAGGAATGACAGCAGTGATATGCTTGGCACTGGCCCGCTTGGCCGCATCGATCATTTGGAGAAGCTCAAAAAGATTATCAGCCGGGGGGTTGGTCGAATTGATCAAAAATACACGACCACCACGCACGGTTTCCTCGAAGGACGGTTGGAACTCCCCATCGCTGAATTCGGTGATCAACACCTCGCCCATGGGTTGCCCATATTCCTCCGAAATGCGCTGTGCAAGGGAGTATGAACCTCTACCGCTGAATATCTTGGCGCTTGGAAGCATATAATGCTTTGGTTTTTAAACTATTCCTCTCTCCAAAAGGGCTGCAAATGTAAAAAACTTTGTTGAAAACCCACTTCAAAAATAGGGTCGGCACCCCATTTTTTTACTCCACAATCGAGGTCGGGTGACAAGGAAGGTGAACTTTTTTTCACAACCCTTGGTATGATTTCCTCCGGTTGCGTATTTTCGCACCCCATTTTGCACGCCCGGGTGGCGGAATTGGTAGACGCGCACGACTCAAACTCGTGTACCACTGGTGTGCGGGTTCGACTCCCGCCCCGGGCACAACAAAAGCCACGTATCCACGTGGCTTTTTTCTTTTGCTATCCTTCCAAAAAAAAATCCCCCCTGAAAAGGGAGGATTTTCTCTCACTCAGAGAAGTGAGGTCTTGTGCAATACCCGCAGTAGTTGACGTCACACATACGCATGACAAGGCTTACCATCGCCCAAAAGCCGCAACCTAGAAAGCGACGTTCAGAGCAACGATCAGACCGGCAACCACAAGAGTCAGGACTGTTTCAAGGAGCCTATCCTTCAAGGGATAGTACCCCCTGGTGAGGTTAGCTAGCATTGCAGTAAATGTTGGTTAGTTAGTTGTTCAAAGATACCGAAATGCTCTACCCCCACCTTCCCATTTCTAAAATCGGAGCACTTTCATCACCGATCCGTCATGGTTTGTAGATGAATGGGTAAATTCCTACATGTTTTTGTAATCATTTTCCTCTTTATTCGACTGACCCTTCGAACAAAATCAACGCGGTTCGTTATTTATTTGGAAAACCTTTCCCCATGAAACGCAAGACCATCCATTTTACCAACCGTCATGGACTTACCCTCGCTGCGAGATTGCAAACGCCCATCGGTAGGAAACCCAGATATTTCGCCCTCTTTGCTCACTGCTTTACCTGCAGTAAGAATTTCAGTGCCATTAAGAACATCTCCGATTCTTTGGCCAACCAAGGGGTTGGAGTAATGGCTTTTGATTTCACGGGGTTGGGAAATAGCGAAGGTGACTTCTCAAAGACCGACTTTTCCTCCAATATCAACGACCTTATCGATGCGGCCGGTTGGCTTGAAGACAACTATGAGGCGCCCAAACTTCTCATCGGCCATTCGCTAGGAGGAGCAGCGGTCCTGTTTGCCGCGGCAGAATTACCTGAGACCTGTGCACTGGTGACCATTGGTGCCCCGGCAGAACCCGAACACGTGACCCGTCTTCTGAAAGACGATCTCTCCACCATTGAAAAAGAAGGAAAGGCCCGAGTGAATATTGGTGGAAGGGATTTCACCATACGTCGTGAATTTCTTGAGGATCTTAAAAAAAGGAAGCTGGAAGATCTCATCGGTGATCTTCGGATCCCTCTTTTGATCGCTCATAGCCCACAGGACAATGTGGTTGGAATAAAGAATGCCGCCAAGCTCTACGTGGCAGCCCATCATCCAAAAAGCTTCATCAGCCTGGACGGCGCGGATCATCTGTTGACAGATGAACAGGATAGCCTCTATCTGGCAGGGGTGATTTCATCCTGGGCTACGAGATACATCCCCGGAAGGGAAAAAGAACCCACCGAAGAAGAAGTGCAAACCGTTAGGGTCTCACTGGATGCAGAGGATGATTTCACCACGCCGATCGAAACCGCCGGACATCGATGGATGGCCGACGAACCCAAAGATGTCGGAGGAAGAGATCTGGGCCCCAATCCCTACCAGTTGCTTTTGAGTGCCCTTGGGGCTTGCACCGCAATGACCCTCCAGATGTACGCCCGGAGAAAGAAATGGGACCTCAAGGAAGTGAACGTATCCCTGGGCCATTCGAAACGACACCTTGAAGATTGTATGGAATGCGATAAATCCGATAGCAAGATTGACCTTGTCGAACGAAAACTCGAACTTGAGGGAGATCTCAGTGAGGAACAACAAAAGAAACTTTTGGTGATCGCCAATCGTTGCCCGGTTCATAAGACCATGGAGAATGGAGTGGATATTCAAACGGCGTTGTCTATTAAGAAGAAGGAAAAAGAATGAAAGCGATCTGGAAGAATGTGATCGTGGCAGATAGTCCATCGACCATTCAATTGGAGGGAAATCATTTCTTTCCTCGCAAAAGCGTCAAAATGGCCCTTCTGGCTCCCTCAGAAGAACGAACCTGCTGCCCGTGGAAGGGTGAGGCTATCTATTTTGACGTCGTGGTGAAGGGAGACCGAAACCCTGCCGCAGCGTGGAGCTTTGAAAAGCCCAGGTCTGCCGCAGAAAATATTGAGAAATACATTGCCTTCTGGAAGGGAATCAAGATCGAACCATGAGCATTGTTGAGACCGAAAGCCTGACAAAGAAATTTCAGGATACCCGAAATGAAACCCTGCGAAGGGTGGCACCCCTCGAGACCGAGGATTTCATTGCCCAACCGATCACGGATGTCAGTCCTCCAAAATGGCACCTCGGACACACCACCTGGTTCTTCGAGGAATTCATCCTGTCGAGGTTCAAGCCAGATTACAAGCGATTTCATCCCGATTTCGCTTTCCTGTTCAATAGTTACTACGAGGGAATCGGTAAGCGAACACTCCGACCGGACCGGGGAAACCTGACCCGACCCACCGTAAAAGAAGTGATGGCCTTCAGAGAGTATGTCGATGAACAGATGGCCACATTCCTTTCAGATCCCCACCCCGATTCCATCCCGATCCTTGAGATCGGCCTGAACCACGAGCAACAACATCAGGAACTCTTGATGACCGACCTTAAATACATTCTCGGTCAAAACCCCTTGCACCCAACCTACTCCAATGACTTTCAGGAGAGTCCAGGTTGGCAACCAAAAGTAGGAAGTGTCGATATCCACAAGGGGATCTACGATGTGGGATACGCCGGAGATGGATTTCACTTTGACAATGAAGTTCCAAGACACAAGGTTTACCTCCATGATTTCACGATCCGAAAATCGCTTGTGAGCAATTCCGAGTACCTTGAATTCATCGAATCTGGAGGATATGAGGACCCGGTATATTGGCATAGTGACGCCTGGGCGTTCATCAACGAGAATCAGATCTCAGCTCCTCTTTATTGGCATAAGAGAAATGGGGAATGGCATCGATACGCTCTTCGGGGACGAGAACGAGTGGATCCCAATGAACCGGTAACCCATGTGAGTTATTACGAAGCCTATGCCTTTGCCCAATGGAGTGGAATGCGATTGCCAACTGAATTCGAATGGGAGATCGCGCAGGAACATTTTGAGGACAAGGGATACCGCTGGGAACACACAGAAAGCGCCTACCTCCCCTACCCAGGATATCAGCGCCCTGAGGGAACCATAGGAGAGTATAATGGTAAGTTCATGGTCAATCAGATGGTCCTCAGAGGAGGATCGATCGTCACGCCAAAAGGACATTCTCGACCTACATACCGGAATTTCTTCCATCCTCACCTTCAGTGGCAATTCTCGGGGATCCGACTTTGTAAAAAACAGAAACTTTGACCACCACACCCCCAAATACCATCGCAGAGGCGGTCATCTCTGGATTGGGAAAAACGCCGAAGAGGCTTCCCAGTTGGTTGTTCTATGATGAACACGGAGATGCCCTCTTTCAAAGGATCATGGCCTTGCCCGAATACTATCTGACCGATTGCGAATTCGAGATCCTCCGGCAGCAAAGCGATCAACTGTATGACATCTTTCAAACGAAAGACCGAAACGTGGACCTGATCGAGCTGGGGGCAGGAGACGGAACCAAGACCGAGGTCCTTCTTCGGCACCTTCAAGACCGTGGCCTTCCATTCACCTATCGACCCACCGATGTTTCAGGCAACATTCTCAAACATGTCAAGGATCGTCTTTCCAAGAATCTTCCCAATCTTCCTGTCGATCCCATTCAGGGAATTCACCGGGATGTTCTACCTGCACTGAGCGGGCCATCCGAAAAGAGGAAGGTCATCCTTTTTCTAGGGGCCAGTATCGGTAATTATGAGATGGAGAATGCCCGAACCTTTTTTCAATGGGTGGCTGGATCCCTTTCGGGGGATGATCTCTTTGTAGTTGGATTTGATCTAAAAAAGGACCCTAAACTGATCAAGGCCGCCTATGATGACCCACAGGGGGTGACCCGCGAGTTCAACCTGAATCTATTGAGGAGGCTGAATCGTGAGCTGGGTGCGAATTTCATGCTGGATCAGTGGGATCATTACCCCTTATATGATCCAGAATCCGGTGAAGCCCGCAGTTATCTCTATTCCAAAAAACCTCAAAAGGTTCAGTTTGAACTTTTGGACCGTTCCTTTGATTTCGATCATGCAGAGCTCATTCAAACCGAGATCTCTCAGAAATATGATCAAAACATGATCAAGGATCTTGCGGGATCAGCAGATCTTGAATGCATTCAGACCCTCTTTGACTGTAGGCATTTCTTCTGCCTTTCGGTATTTCGGTCCCTCAGAACCAAAGACTGAGCCTTGACATGTGCGAATCCCAACCTCATTTCTCACCTTTGCCTCCTGGATAATGGATCCCCAACATGGACAAGCAAACAAAATATGATATCGCTTACTTGAAGATGGCCCGCGAATGGGCTCAGCTATCCTATTGTGAGCGCCGTCAGGTGGGGGCATTGATCGTCAAGGACCGGATGATCATTTCGGATGGATACAATGGCACACCTTCTGGATTCGAGAATATCTGTGAGGATGATGAAGGGTACACCAAATGGTATGTACTTCACGCTGAAGCCAATGCCATCCTAAAGGTAGCGGGATCCACGCATTCATGCCGAAATGCGACCCTATACCTGACCATGTCACCTTGCAAGGATTGTAGCAAACTCATTCACCAGGCTGGGATTAAACGTTTGGTCTACATTGAGCGTTATAAAGATGATAGTGGCCTTCAATTCCTTGAAAAGGCCGGCGTTGAACTGACGCAGATCAATCCCGAGATCGGATGAAGAGACTTGTCGTACTCACCCCCCTAATCACAGGAACCATACTGGCACTGGGCGTACTGCTTGGAGCGCGGTTGAATTATCCGTCGCAACCGGCGGCCTTTGTGGTTCAGAATGAAAAGGAACAGAAGATCCGTCAGATCCTCAATATGATCGACTACGAATATGTCGATAATGTGGATACAGATAGTCTCCTTGACCTGACCATCAAGGACATGCTTCATCGACTTGACCCTCATTCATCCTACATTGCCAAAGAGGATGTGGCAAGAACCGAAGAAAATATGCAGGGGAGCTTCGAGGGTATTGGGATCGAATTCATGATCTACCGTGACACTCTCACCGTGATCCGCCCTGTTCCGGAAGGACCCGCAGAGAAAGAGGGAGTCAAGGCGGGAGACCGGATCATTTCGGTTGATAAAACCCCCATTGCAGGTGTCGGAGTTCAACAACTCGAACTGGTGGACCTTCTCAAAGGCCCGGGAAACACCACGGTCGAGGTCAAGATCTTTCGTCCGGTCAATAGTTCGGAACGGACTGTGACCATCACTCGCGGAAGCATTCCTATCAATAGTGTAGAAGCCTCATTCATGGTTGATTCGGTCACAGGATTGATCAAGCTGAATCGGTTCTCGGAGCGTTCAGCCGAAGAGGTACGAAAAGCCATTCGTGAACTGAAGCGGGCTGGGATGCAAAAGATGATCCTCGATCTTCGAGACAATCCAGGAGGTTTGCTCAGTGCCTCACGGAAGATCGCGGACGAGTTTCTTGGGGACGACGTCCTGATCGTTTACACGAAAGACAGGGCCGGAGCCAAATCATACACCTACGCTTCCAGTACAGGTCAATTCGAGGAAGGGGATCTGGTGGTCCTCATCAATGAGAATTCCGCTTCAGCTTCTGAGATCGTTGCCGGAGCCCTCCAGGATAATGACCGTGCCACCATCGTGGGCCGTCGGTCGTTTGGGAAAGGTTTGGTGCAGGAAGAAATGGTCCTAAAGGATGGAAGCCGGATCCGATTGACCACTTCACGATATTACACGCCCACCGGAAGGAGTATTCAAAAACCCTTTACGGATGGTTATGAGGCGTACATCAATGAGTCTCAAGAACGATATGAACGGGGTGAATTGATCTCCAAAGATTCCATTAAGGTGAACGAAGAACAACGATTCCTAACTCCGGGGGGAAAGGTCGTATATGGTGGAGGTGGGATTATGCCGGATGTATTCGTCCCTATTGATACAGCCTATCGATCGATGGGATGGATGTACCACCTTTTCGGATACACTCCTTTGGATCGATTTGCATTCACATTTGTTGATGATCACCGCCGTGAGTTCCTCAAGGTGAGCGAAAGTGATTTTATTGAGAACTTTTCAGTGTCCGATTCCCTGATCGATCGTTACCTCATAGAGCAGGAAGTGACAAATGCCAAGGACCGGATCAACACGGCTACCATGAATATGGCCAAGAATCGGCTCAAGGCCCTTATGGCAAAGAACCTATTTGGGATGGGGGCGTTTTACAAGGTCATTTTCGAAGAGGACCCGATGGTCCTTCGAGGTTTGCGGGTATTTCACCCAGAGGAAGACCCCGATTCCAGCTCGGTGTCCGATACATTAAAGGTTGATAATAACAACCCATAGAAAACAAAAAAGCCCCGCAGATGCGGGGCTTTCTTCTTTCAAAAAGTTGGATTAGGCCTGCTCAGCAGTTTCCTCAGCCATCTCTTCAGTGGCTTCTTCTCCTTCTTTCTTAACTTCTTCAGCAGCTTCTTCAGCAGCCTCGCCAGCTTCTTCAGCGGCTTCTTCGGTTGCATCAGCAGCTTCTTCCATGGCGTCAGCAGCCTCTTCAGTAGCTTCTTCTGCAGACTCCTCTACGTTTTCCATGGTGTCTTGGGCTTCCTCAGTAGCGGCTTCGTTGTTGTTGCAAGCAACAAAAGCAACCATAGCAGCAGCAGCGAGGAACAGGTTCAATTTTTTCATTTTGAAAAAGTTTAATGAGTTTAGCTTAAATCTCGTTCAAAAGTAAAAAAAACTTAATTGGGCAATGAAAATCAGTATATAATTTTAATTCACTGATTTTCAATCTTTTTCAGCAATGAAGCCATGGTGACCTCCTCGCCAAGCACCGATTTTAATTCGCGTATAGGCACTCTTTGTTGCTCCATCGTGTCGCGAAAACGGATCGTAACAGACTCATCTTTTAGCGAATCATGGTCCACGGTGACACATAAAGGTGTTCCTATAGCATCCTGGCGACGATATCGTTTTCCGATCGCATCCTTTTCATCATACTGAACCTGCATATCCCACCGCAGGTCATTGAAAATTTCTCGTGCTAGTTCCGGTAATCCATCCTTCTTGATAAGAGGAAGGACAGCTACCTTGATGGGGGCAAGGGCATATGGCAGGCGGAGAACCACTCGCTCAGAACCATCTTCCAACTTTTCCTCGGTGTAGGCACTACTCAAAAGAGCCAGGAACATGCGGTCAAGTCCGATGGAGGTCTCGATAACATAGGGAACATAGTTCTCTTGGATCTCGGGATCGAAGTATTGAAGTTTCTTTCCACTGAATTTCTCGTGTGCCTTGAGGTCAAAGTCTGTTCGGCTGTGAATTCCTTCGAGCTCTTTGAACCCAAAGGGAAACTTGAATTCAATGTCGGCAGCCGCATTGGCATAATGCGCCAGCTTCTCATGGTCGTGGTATCGATAGTTCTCATCAGAAAGTCCAAGAGCCCTGTGCCATTTCAAGCGCTGGGACTTCCAGAACTCATACCACTTCAGTTCTTCACCAGGACGAACGAAGAATTGCATCTCCATCTGTTCGAATTCGCGCATCCTAAAAATGAACTGACGTGCCACGATCTCGTTTCGGAAGGCCTTTCCGATCTGTGCGATCCCAAAGGGAACCTTCATGCGACCGGTCTTTTGGACATTCAAAAAGTTGACAAAAATGCCCTGTGCGGTTTCCGGTCGCAGGTAAAGCTCGCTGGCGTCTTCCGCCACACTTCCGAGACGCGTACCGAACATCAGATTGAACTGTCGAACGTCTGTCCAATTATTACTTCCACTTACCGGGCAAGTGATATTCTCATCAATGATGACCTGTCGAACCTCGGCAAGGTCATTTCTTTCAAGGGCATCGATGAATCGACGATTGATCGCATCGATCTTCTCCTGATAGCCAACTACACGAGGATTGGTCTTGAGGTACATGTCCTCGTCAAAGGATTCCCCGAATCTCTTGGCCGCCTTAACGACCTCTTTGGTGATCTTCTCCCGAATCTTTTCCATGTGGTCCTCGATGAGAACATCGGCCCTATATCTTTTTTTGCTGTCCTTATTATCGATCATTGGATCATTGAAGGCATCCACATGACCAGAGGCTTTCCATACCGTGGGATGCATGAAGATCGCCGAATCCAGACCAACGATATTCTCGTGCATCTGCACCATGAACCTCCACCAATACTCCTTGATGTTGTTCTTGAGAAGAACTCCGTTCTGCCCATAATCATAAACGGCACTCAGACCGTCATATATCTCTGAACTTTGAAAGACAAAACCGTACTCCTTGGCATGGGAGATCACATTCTTGAACTGGTCTTTCGGGTCACTCATGGATAAAGAGGTTGTTATTGTTCTTAGAATAAGGACACCACATTGGAGGTGAACAATTTTACGGAAATGGCCAACAGGATGATCCCAAATACCTTGCGAAGAATGCTAAGCCCGGATTTTCCAAACAATCTGGAAAGTCGTTTGCTGGATTTCAGCACCCCGTAAACCAGGACCATATTGATGAAGATGGCGATCAATATATTGATGGTCTCGTATTCTGCCTTGATGGAAACCAGTGTGGTCAAGGTTCCTGCACCGGCGATCAAAGGAAAGGCGATCGGAACGATGGAGGCACTTTCAGGCTCCTCATCCTTATATAAACGTACTCCGAGGATCATTTCGATTGCGAGAAAGAAAAGAACAAAGGAACCTGCAACGGCAAAGGAACCTACATCCACACCGAGCACATTGAGTATCCGCTCCCCGAGGTATAAGAACGCCACCATGATAATGGTCGCCACGATCGAGGCCTTTTCACTTTGGATATGCCCTACTCGCTCACGAAGACTGATAATCAAGGGAATACTCCCCAGAATATCGATCACCGCAAAGAGAACCATGGTCGCCGAAATGATCTCGCTGAAGTTCAAACCATCCAAATTTCCGGCAAAAGTAAGGCATTTGAACTTGGATGAAGAGGTAGGGAGAAAGGAGAAGTGAGT
>JAJLJK010000004.1:0-6486 GCA_033844885.1 Bacteroidota bacterium
TTGATTTAAGATTTAATATTTCGTTTACTTTTGCTCGAGTAAACAACCTTTTGCTGTCTTTTAAAAAGCTATTGTAATGGCGCATCAGCATCAAGCCCAAATCGACGCCTTCATGGATGTCGTTCGGGCGAAAAATCCGAACGAACCTGAGTTTCTTCAGGCCGTTCACGAGGTGGCCGAATCCATCATCCCCTTCATCGAAGAGAACCCCAAGTACAAGAAGGCCAAGATCCTCGAAAGGATCGTGGAGCCGGAGCGTGTCATCATGTTCCGTGTGCCATGGCTTGACGACCAGGGTAATCCGCAGATCAATCGTGGTTTCCGGATCGAGTACAACTCGGCGATAGGACCCTACAAGGGAGGCCTCCGTTTCCACCCCACCGTCAATCTTTCCGTTCTGAAGTTCCTCGGTTTCGAGCAGATCTTCAAGAACGCACTCACCACCCTACCCATGGGAGGTGGTAAAGGTGGATCTGACTTCGATCCCAAAGGAAAATCAGATAATGAGATCATGAAGTTCTGCCAGAGCTTCATGAGTGAGCTTTCCCGTCATATCGGTCCAGATACTGATGTCCCTGCCGGTGATATTGGTGTCGGAGGACGAGAGATCGGCTATATGTTCGGACAATACAAGAGACTTCGTAATGAATTCACAGGTGTCTTGACAGGAAAAGGCCTCAACTGGGGCGGATCCCTCATTCGTCCAGAAGCTACCGGTTACGGTACAGTGTACTTTGCTCAGGAGATGCTTCAACGCATTGGAGATACTATCAAAGGAAAATGCGTGGCTGTTTCCGGATCAGGTAATGTGGCTCAATTTGCCATTGAGAAAGTGGCTCAACTTGGGGGTAAGGTAGTCACCGCATCTGATTCAAGCGGTTACATCTATGACCCAGATGGCATTCATGCAGAGAAACTGGAGTACCTCAAGGAGTTGAAGAACGTCAAGCGTGGTCGGATCTCTGAATATGCTGACAAGTATGGCGCACAGTTCTTTGAAGGCGAGCGTCCTTGGAGCGTCGATTGCACCGTTGACATGGCCCTACCATGCGCAACTCAGAACGAACTCAATGGTGACGATGCCAAAGCTTTGATCGCCTCTGGTGTGAAATGCGTAGCTGAGGGAGCGAACATGCCCTGTACACCTGAAGCTGTAGAGGCTTTCAAGGAAGGTGACGTTCTTTTCAGTCCTGGTAAGGCATCCAATGCCGGTGGTGTTGCCACCTCCGGACTTGAGATGAGCCAAAATTCACTCCGGATGAGCTGGACCCGTGATGAGGTGGACCACAAACTCCACAAGATCATGAAGGATATTCATGCTGCTTGCGTGAAATACGGTCGCGATGAACACGGAAAGGTAGACTATGTCAAAGGAGCGAATATCGCCGGATTTGTCAAGGTCGCCGATGCAATGATCGATCAAGGTCTTGTATAATAGCTCTGCGATCCCTAAATAATAAAGGCGGCCCTTTGGCCGCCTTTTCTTTTTTATCAGGAACTCCTTATTTGAGAACACCCAACTCCTTACCGACCTTGGTAAAGGCAGTGATGGCGCGATCCAAATGTTCCTTTTCATGCGCTGCGGAGAGCTGAACCCTGATCCGGGCTTGGCCTTTTGGAACCACCGGAAAGAAGAATCCGATCACATAGATCCCTTCTTGTAGTAGACGATCCGCGAATTCCTGCGAAAGGGCCGCATCATAAAGCATGATCGGAACGATGGCAGATTCTCCGTCTTTGAAGTCAAACCCTGCTTTGCGAACTCCTTCTTTAAAATAATTAGTGTTCCATTCAAGTTTGTCCCTCAATTCTGTGGTCTCACTCAACAGATCGAATACAGCGATCGAGGCACCCACGATATTTGGTGCAAGGGAATTGGAAAAGAGATATGGACGGGAACGCTGTCTGAGCATATCGATGATCTCCTTGCGTCCGGTGGTGAACCCACCCATGGCTCCGCCCAGTGCTTTCCCGAGGGTTCCGGTGATGATATCCACTCTTCCCATCACATTCCTCAACTCGATGGAGCCACGACCGGTCTTACCTATGAATCCCGTAGCATGGCATTCGTCCACCATGACCATGGCGTCGTATTTTTCGGCCAAGTCACAGATCTTGTCCAACTGGGCCACATATCCATCCATGGAAAAGACCCCATCGGTCACGATCACCTTGAAGCGCGCACCTGAAGCGGCCTTCAACTGGGTTTCGAGGTCCTCCATATTGTTGTTCTCATACCTGAATCGCTGGGCTTTGCACAAACGGACGCCATCGATGATGGAGGCATGGTTTAGGCTGTCACTGATGATGGCATCCTCGGCACTGAGTAGTGGTTCAAAAACCCCTCCATTGGCATCAAAGGCGGCAGCATATAGAATGGTATCCTCGGTTCCGAGAAAATCGGCGATCTTTTGCTCAAGCTCTTTATGAATGTCCTGGGTTCCGCAGATGAATCTCACGGAGGACATTCCGAACCCCCGTTCGTCCAAAGTTTTGTGAGCTGCTTCGATCACCTTTGGATGAGAACTTAAACCGAGATAGTTGTTCGCGCAAAAATTGATCACCTCAGCGCCCGAATCCAGTTTGATGACCGCATCCTGAGGGCTGGTAATGATCCGTTCCCGCTTATATAATCCTGCATTTTCGATCTCCTGGAGCTCTTCCTGGAGATATTCTTTGATCTTACCGTACATACCTTTTGATTTGAGGAAAACAAATATAGGAAACAGAGAGGGTGGGATGGGTTCTGACCGAAAGAGAACCTTCCATTTTTACCACTTTGACCATTCTGTCATTTATCACGAATCCCCATCGCTAACTCATCCTCCCCTAACCGAGAATCAGTAACCCTTACATTTCAAGGTCGGTTTGAAGCGCTTGTAAGGGGAGGAACGTCTTTCTGGGTAATGGCGCCTTAAACCGAAAAAGACACAAACTATGAGATCAACAATGCGTATCACCTGGGCGATCGCCTGTTTCATGCTTTATGCATCAGGAATAAATGCTCAGATATGGACAACCATGGGAAATGGGGTTATTCAATACACCACCGCAGATTCCCATTCCACTGTCGAGAGTAACAACATGTACTTCTGCCGTGGATACCGATCTACCTCTGGCAATAATCCCATCACAATCTACAAATGGAATGGCCTTTCCTGGTCATCCCTCGCCGGACCTAATATTCCAGGAAATCTCTTCATTCAGGACTTGGAGGTCTTAAATGGAGAGATCTATCTACCAGTATGGGTGGGTTCCTCAAATTCCGTCAATCTCTATCACTATGATGGTACCACATGGTCTATCCTCACGCCCCCTGGTCTGAATGGTGATATCCAACTCGTAAAGAGGCACAATGGCACTCTGCTGGTTGCAGGACCCTTTACCGCGAACGGTGGGATCGACCGGATCGCCTCCTATGATCCGGCGATTGGCTTTTCTTCCCTTCCTTCTTTTCCGACAGGTTTTAATAGTGTTGACGAAATCTACATCTTCAATAACAACCTCTTCGTCTCGGATACGATTAGTCAGGCCTCTTCGATCCTTCAACTAAATGGGTCCACGTGGTCACAACCTTTTTCATCAGTGGTTGGAACTCCACCCAGCACCCTTCAACATGGGTTCAAATTCTTCGAAAACCAAGGGGTTCTGCATTGCGTCGAAAAGTTCGGAGCGAATATGTATGCCCTTTCTGGATCCACTATGACATTCAAGGGAACCATTCCCTTCAATATTATGGACTACAGCCCTATCGCAGAGTTGAATGGATTGACCTTTTTGTCCAATGGAGGTAACCTCTTTTATTCCTACGATGGTTCGACCTTGAGCAATATCACCACGCATCCATATGGGATCAGGTTAATGGAGAGATTGAACGGTAAGATCGGCGTATTTGCCGGTGATACCCTTTTCAATCAGATCAAGCATCCTCACACATTCTTCCTTGAACTGGGAAGTTCTGTGATTCAGGGAGAAACCTACAATGACCAGAATGGAGATTGCTCCAAAAACTCTGGAGAACCGCTCATTCATCCGGTAGCGATTTCATTGACCGGCAATAATGGTGTCGTAGGGGTCTCCAATGATCATGGTCAATACAATTCGAGCATACCTCCGGGAACCTACAACCTGAGTGTGTCAACTAATTTCTCGCCAGCGTACAAGAATATGGCGGTAAATTGTACTCTTCCGACCTCCATCACTGTGGGTGCCAACCAGACCATTACCCAAGACATTCCATTATCCAATTCTGTATCCAACGATCTGATCATTACGATCACCTCACCTCGTGGATTTAGGGCGAGACATGGAGATACGGTACTGTATGACGTGAAGGTGACCAATGCCGGGACATCTGTCCAATCCAACGTTCCTTTCACCGTTACCCTCCCCTCCACTGTCAGTCTTCAATCCACCAACCCCAATCCTGCTTCGCAGAGCAACAATACTCTGAATTATGTCCTGGCGTCCATCCAGCCTTACCAGTCCATTGATTTCCAATTCAGGGTTCGGATCGAACCGACTATGAATCAGATCATGGATGTCCTGTCCTTTGCAGCAGATGTAAGTGCCTTCTCCCAGGATGCGGATCTTTCTGATAATGTAGATAGCTTGCGTCAAACGGTAGTTGGTGCCTATGATCCAAATGACAAACAAGCCAGTGATTATCGGATCCTACCACAAACCAATAATATCGATTACCACATTCGATTCCAGAACACTGGGAATGACACGGCCTACAAGGTGATCGTTGTGGACACCTTGGACCTGACCCTTCCTTTGACAAGCGTTCGGATCAACTCGGCCAGTCACCCATACTCCCTTTCGGTTCTGAACAATGTCCTGATCTGGGAATTCGACCGTATCATGCTCCCCGATAGCACCACGGACCTCGCCGGAAGCCAGGGATATGTCAATTTTTCCACCCGGATCACACCTGGTCTTCAGGTAGGGGACTCCATCCGGAATCGCGCAGATATATTCTTTGATTTCCAACCTCTGATCAAAACGAATTTTGCGGTTACCAGTGTCGTCCAGTTTTTGGGCACATTGGATCCCGGAAAGGTCAAAACCGATCTAAGGATCTACCCCAACCCGGCTTCCGACAAACTTTACCTGGAAACCAAGTCTGATTCGGATCAAACGTTCTTGCTTTTCAACCTTCAAGGACAAAAGGTTCAAGAGATCCAAGTTCATAGGTCGGGAAAGACAAGTATCAATGTCACACAACTGGCCAAAGGAATGTACATCCTCACAAACGGTCTGGAATCTTATAAACTGATCATCGAATAAAAATGGATAGGAACCCGGTGGGGAGTCATCCCTCCGGGTTCTATTCTTTGCTGTAGGTAAACCCCTTTTTCCTATACCAAACCACCTGAATGACCCAGGATCAACTTATCCAAAAATGTCTCAAACAGGATCGAAAGGCCCAAAAGGTCCTTTACGAACGATTCGGACCAACTATGAAGATGGTATGTCTGAGATATCTTTTCGAGAAAGACCTGGCTGAGGAGGTGATGAATCAAGGGTTTCTGAAGGTTTTTAACCGATTGGACAGCTATGGGAACAATGGAAGTTTTGAAGGTTGGATCCGGAGGATCATGGTAAATCAATGCCTTGACCAAAACCGAAAAAAAGGTTCTCAAAATGGTTCCATAACAGCGGTGGAGGATTGGGAAATCTCTCATCCAAGTTCTATTGAGGCCCATCATGACCTGAAGTTCATCCTCTGGGTCATCGAAAGCCTCCCCATGGGATTGAAGACGATCTTCAATCTTATCGAGATCGAAGGGTTCTCGCACAAAGAAGTGTCAGAAGAACTAGGGATCACCGAAAGTGCAAGCCGGAGTCAACTCTCCAGAGCGAAAAAGATCTTAAAGGAAAAACTCCAATCTGTACGCGTAAAATGACAGAATGGGATAACATTCGGAAAGGGATCCAACGGGCAGAGACACCTCTCTCCGAAGGTGCCTGGAAGGACATGGAGAAAATGCTTGAGTCCTCTCAACCTAAAAACAAAAAAAGGAGGTTTGGGATCTTGTTTTGGATACCCCTTATCTTGGGTCTGGGATGGATATTGACAATGAACATCTCCGATGTACCGAAGGACCAACCGATCCAAAATGAAACCGATCAGGACCTTCTCCAAAGAACAACCGATGACAATGAAATAGAGAATATCCAATCTAAAGACATACTCCAACCCCCCTCTAGGGAGATGCGTTCAATTGAAAATGCATCTACGAAAAGGGATCACCTGGTCAATAACCATAGAAAAATAGAATCGGCCGATCAGATCATAGGAGTTCAGGACAACGAACCCTATTCTATCACAGAAAATGACCCGATTTCGCCTCGTCCGATCGGAGGGATTCTGGAACTACCTTTCCAATCTCCGACCCTTTCTACCAGTTTTCAGCTGAACCTGCCCATAATTCTTTCCCGATCATCCGATGACCTAATAGAACCCTCCACTTCCACTAA
>JAJLJK010000005.1:0-3666 GCA_033844885.1 Bacteroidota bacterium
GCAGTGATGATGATATCGGCCTGTCCAACCACGGTGTCCATCTTTTTCACCTCGAATCCATCCATCGCAGCCTGAAGGGCACAGATGGGGTCGATCTCGGTCACGATGACCCTGGCGCCGGCTCCTCTCAGGCTAGCAGCCGTTCCTTTACCTACATCCCCATATCCGGCAACGATAGCTACCTTTCCTGCCATCATGATATCTGTGGCACGACGAATGGCATCCACTGCTGATTCGCGGCAGCCATATTTGTTGTCGAACTTGGATTTGGTCACTGAGTCGTTCACATTGATCGCAGGCATAGGTAGAGTGCCTTTCTTCATACGCTCACACAGACGGTGAACGCCAGTGGTGGTCTCTTCAGATAGGCCTTTTACCTCCTCGGCAAGATGAGGATAGCGATCCAAAACCATGTTGGTCAGGTCGCCACCATCGTCCAAGATCATATTGAGGGGCTTGCGCTCCTCACCGAAGAACAAAGTTTGCTCGATACACCAGTCAAATTCCTCTTCATTCATTCCCTTCCAGGCGTAAACGGGAATCCCGGCAGCGGCAATCGCAGCAGCAGCATGATCCTGGGTAGAGAAGATGTTACATGAACTCCAGGTCACTTCTGCGCCAAGCTCCACCAGGGTCTCGATGAGGACCGCGGTCTGGATGGTCATATGAAGACATCCTGCGATGCGGGCTCCACTCAGTGGCTTTTGAGGGCCGTATTCTTCTCTAAGGGCCATCAATCCGGGCATTTCGGCCTCTGCAAGCTCGATCTCACGGCGTCCCCATTCAGCCAAAGAGATGTCCTTGACCTTGTAAGGAATGTATTGTACAGCAGTTTCGCTCATTTGGCGTTAAATTGCGAGTTAATATTCGGTTGGCAAAGATACGTCAATAACGAGAGGATTAAAAATTGGTTCAATTGCAACGACCAGAGCCCCACATCTTTTCATTTCGTCCCTCGCCCCGTTCCGAGATCTGTCTGGTTCGAGTCAGCCAGATCGATGATTCCTATGAATCCGAGCTTAAAGAAGTCGATCGCGAGCGTTATGCCAGTATCTCCCACCCTCAGAAACGAAAGGAGTTCCTTGCTTCCAGGGTTGCCCTCAACCGACTCTGCTCGGATCTGCAATTGACCTATGAGCGAAGACGACCCTTGCTACGATGGGGCGGCCATCTAAGTTTGACCCATGCCCACCATTGGGCAGGATGTTACTACTCACCTGCTCACCGGGTGGGCATTGACATTGAAGGGGATCGACCCAAATTGATCCAGTTGGCTCCAAAATTTCTGAATCCTGAAGAGATTTCTTTCGCTTTCGCGGATGAGGATCATCTCTTTCGATTACAGATCCTCTGGGGAGCCAAGGAAGCCCTTTTCAAACTGTGGGGACAGCGAGGGGTGAGTTTCAAGGAGAACATCTCCATTGGGAAGTTCAAGGTTCGAAGAGCCGGTAGCGCAAATGCCTTTATCCATTTCCATGACCAGCTGGTGCGATGCGAGGTCCACTTTCGCCTGATCGAGGATGCATTTGTTGTCTGGGCCCTCGAGATCGATGACTGAAGACGGTCAAAATACGTACGTTTGTAGACCGCTGAAGAAGTGACCCAAGAATGCCTGAAACCGTTGCCTCACATATTCAAAATGCCCGTCGCAAGGGGAAGAAGAAACTGGCCGTCCTGATCGATCCGGACCAATGTCGAGGGGA
Organism: Bacteroidota bacterium; assembly: GCA_033844885.1. Taxonomy (GTDB): domain Bacteria; phylum Bacteroidota; class Bacteroidia; order Flavobacteriales; family Schleiferiaceae; genus JAJLJK01. Next base: position 1,704 of record JAJLJK010000005.1, read on the forward strand.
TTTCCTCGAGAAGGTCTGTGATAGTGTGGAGCGGGCTGAAGTGGATATGATCTTTGTCGGTGGAAGTCTATTGTCCAATTACCAGTTGGATCAGGTCATCGGTGAGATCAAGCAAAGGACCGGGGCTAGGCTGGTCCTCTTCCCGGGAAATGCATTTCAGGTCAGTGCGAAGGCCGATGCACTTTTGTTCCTTAGCCTTATTTCAGGTCGGAACCCCGAATTATTGATCGGTCAACAGGTCATGGCAGCTCCATTGGTTAAGCAATCGGCTATTGAGGTTCTGCCAACAGGCTATATGTTGATCGACGGCGGACGTCCAACCACGGCTTCCTACATCAGCGGAAGCTTGCCTATTCCGGCGGATAAACCCCAAATCGCTGCTCTGACCGCTTTAGCCGGTTCCTATTTAGGCCTTCAGTATATCTATATGGATGCGGGAAGCGGAGCTCAGGCCCCTATCACCATCGAAATGATCAAAGCGGTTCGGGAACAGGTAGACCTGCCCATGATCGTCGGGGGTGGGATCCGTGATGTTGAGACCGCTGTCTCCATGGCGGAGGCGGGTGCAGATGTAATCGTGGTCGGAAATGCCACCGAAAGAAACCCACTGATCATTGAGGAGATCGCCAGATCCCTGCACAAGGTCAAGGTATGAGTCCATTCGTTTTCTCCTCTCAAAGGTTGTGGTTCCGTCCCTTTGTGCCGGAGGATGCTCCTTTGATCCATCGATTGAATCAGGATCCCGAGGTCATGAGATATGTACATGAGGAGCCTTTCAGAAATGAGAAACACGCTCTGGATTTTTTGATCGCTTACCGTTATTCCACTGATGGTTTGGGTAGGTGGGCCTTGATCGAACAGACTACCGGAAACTGGATGGGCTGGTGTGGTCTGAAAAGGCATTCCAACGGAGAGGTCGATCTTGGATTTCGACTCTTGAGACAGTATTGGGGAAGTGGATTTGCTACCGAAGCCGCTCAGGCTTCCCTAGATTATGGTTTTCGAGAGAAGGGCCTTCCAAGGATCATCGGGAGGGTACTGCCTTCAAATGTCGCCAGCCGAAGGGTTCTCGAGAAGGTTGGAATGGATCTGGTGGGAAAGGCCAATGTCGAAGACCTTCCAGAAGCCCTTTTGTATGAAATACACCATCCGGCGAAAGCCAACAAATGAATAATGACCATGCAGGCATCTGTTGAAATATCCATGTATCCTTTTCGGGATGAACCCATTCCACAGATCTCCGAATTCATTGACCGTCTGAATGAATATGAGGGGATCGAGGTGAAGACGAATGTGATGAGCACCCAGATCTTTGGCGATCTTTCTACTATCTTCTTTATTCTACAAAAAGAGATCGACCGAGCTTATGGAGAGGGTAAAGCCTCATTTGTCATCAAGGTCCTCAAGGGGGATGTGAGCGGGATGCTGGATGAGTAGACCCAAGGTCATAGTGATAACCGGACCAGAGTCTACCGGAAAATCTCTGTTGACACAGCGACTGGCTCTCGAATTTGGAACTTCCTGGTCACCTGAGTTTGCACGGTCCTATTTGGAGATCCATGGCCCCTCTTACCAATTCGAAGATCTTCGACCTATAGCTGAAGGACAGGTTTCAGTACAAAATCTCGCGACAAAGAAGGCCAGTGAAGTAGTATTCATGGATACGGATCTACTCACCATCAAGGTCTGGAGTGAATTCGTTTTCGGAAGAATCGACCCCTGGATCCTTGAGCAATGGTCACGATCCATCGTGGACCACTACCTCTTGTGTGACATTGATCTTCCCTGGGAGCCAGATCCCTTGAGAGAGCATCCTCAGCAAAGGAAGGAATTGTTTGAGATCTATCACACAAACATCCGCGAAAGCGGAACGCCTTACTCCATCATCCGTGGACTGGAAGAGGAGCGATTCTCAAATGCAATGAAAGTACTGAAGGATCTGGGTCATTCTCCGTCGTCGAGA
>JAJLJK010000006.1:0-3400 GCA_033844885.1 Bacteroidota bacterium
GTGGATCAATTGAATAAGAACCTCCTTTAACTGATCGATCTCGGATTCGCGCACCATGATCGCCCCGCCAGATCGTTCTACGGCTTCGGCATTCTTGGTCTGATGATCCTCCGCCACATTGGGTGACGGGATCAGTATGGCGGGTTTCCCGACCACCTGAAGTTCGGAGATGGTTCCTGCACCGGCTCGGCTTACGATCACATCCGCCAGGCTGTAGATCTGCTTCATGTCTGTAATGAAATCAGCGAGGACAAGACCCTCCTCGTTACCCAATTTCACTTTCAGTGTCTCATAGTATAATTTTCCGCATTGCCAGATCACCTGATAGCCGCTACGGATCAAGGAAGGGTAGATCCTTTCCATTACCTCGTTGATCTTTCGTGCTCCAAGGCTGCCGCCCAGAACCACCAAAGTTTTTCGATCCGGTTGGAGGTTGTATTGTAGATAATCAGACTCTTTCGGAGCGGGTGTGTCCAAAAGGGTCTCGCGGATTGGGTTCCCAGTCAGAGCGATCCGTTCCTTCGGAAAATATCGTTCCAGACCATGGTAGGCAACGCAGATGGCTTTGGCTTTTTTTCCGAGGATCTTATTTGTAACCCCGGGAAGGGAATTCTGCTCCTGAATGATCGTTGGGATCCCCATGTTCTGGGCCACCCAAAGAAGGGGGCCACTCGCAAATCCACCCGTTCCGATCACGATGGATGGGCGATACTTCAATAGGAGTTTTCGACACGAAAGAAGACTCTTTACCAATTTCACCGGAAAGAGAATATTGGCGGTCATATCTGTGCGGTTGAATCCCGCAATATCGATCCCATCGATAGCGAATCCCGCTGCAGGAACCCGTTCCATTTCCATTCGGTTTCTGGCTCCCACAAACCTGATCTCTGCGTCTGGGTGGCGTCTTTGGATCTCCTGGGCAATGGCCACCGCCGGGAAGATATGACCTCCGGTCCCGCCACCACTGATCATATAGGTATTAGGCATATGCAGAGTCTTCAGTTGGAGCCTCAGTATTCTCTTCTTGTTCGGGTGATTCTGTCATTTCATCCCTGCTCACACTTAGGATGACCCCGAGGGCCAAACACACCATCCAGGTAGAGGATCCACCTGCCGATACCAGTGGTAGCGGTTGTCCGGTCACCGGGATGAGGTTGACGGCCACGGATAGGTTGACAAAAGCTTGAAATATGATGACCGACCCGAGTCCGATCGCCAGTAATCGACCAAAATGATTAGGGGCCTTTCGCGCGATCTTTATTATGCGAAATAGCATCCATACATAAGCCAAAAGGATCATCATACCCCCGATCAGACCATATTCTTCGACAATGACTGCGTAAATGAAATCGGAGGTGGATTGGGGGAGGAAGTGTTTTTGGGTGCTCTTTCCGGGACCCCTGCCTATGAGTCCTCCCTCGGCAATAGCCATCTTTGCCCGTTCTACCTGATAATTGCTCTCGGGATCTCCAGTCGAGAAGTTCTCGATCCGGCTCTTCCAGGTGTCCACCCTATTGCTGATGTTAGGGAAGGCCAATACGGTGAGGATGAAAATGGAAAGGCCGGCCACCCCAAGCCCTAGAATATTGAGGAGATATCGGATCGGATATCCTCCGATGAACAATAAGGTCATACTCGAAAGAAAGATCAGGGCAGCTGTACTGAAGTTGGCCGGAAGCACGAGGCCACACACCAAGACGATCGGAAGGATCCCCTTGAAAAGGGTGCTTTTGAAATTTCCATAATTCCCCTCTGATTTGAATAGATACCGCGCCAAATAGATCATCAAGGCCACGGCAGCAAAAGCCGAGGGTTGGAAGCTTACGCCGATCCCCGGAATGGTGATCCATCGACTTGCATTGGCATCTCCAATAGTGGTTCCTCTTCCCAGGGTGATCATCAACAGGAGGATGGAAAGGGGTAGAAGTACCTTGCTCAACGGGCCATAGTAACGGAAGGGAAGACTTTGGGCACCCCAAAGGATCACAAAACCCAGGCCTACAAGAACCGCATGCTTGAAAAGCGAGGTAAAGGTGTCAAAGCTTGCGTATTGAAAGGCCAATCCGATGCTCGCGCTGTACACCGGGGCAAAGCTGAATAGCCCCAGGAAGATCACGATCATCAGAAGGGGTCGGTCGATCTTGATATTTGCCCAATAGCTGGCCATGATCAGAGTTGACGTACCTGTTGTTTGAATTGGCGTCCTCGGTCCTCGTAATTCTCGAATAGATCGAAACTGGCACAAGCAGGTGAAAGCAATACGGCATCTCCTTTAGAGGCCAGGTTATGCGCGGTTCGCACTGCCTCAGCCATACTATGGGTATCGAAAATGAATTCGATATGATCCGCAAAAGCATCGTGGATCTTGTGGTTCTCTGCCCCAAGGCAAACAATGGCCTTAACCTTCTTCTTTACGATATCGAGGATCTGGGAATAGTCATTGCCCTTGTCCACTCCACCTACGATCCATACTGTGGGTTTCTTCATGCTTTCGAGGGCATAGTAGGTGCTGTTCACGTTGGTGGCCTTCGAATCGTTGATGAATTCGACACCCAATACCTCCAATACCGGTTCAAGTCGGTGCTCAATGGTTTCGAAATCGGCCAGACTCTCGCGGATGACCTCCTTTCGGATGCTCAGTAATCGGGCAGCAAGACCTGCAGCCATCGAATTGTACTGGTTGTGTTTTCCCTGAAGTGCTAACTCTTCAATTTTCATTTCTCCTCCTGGTTTAATATTGATGATGATCTGTTCGTTCTCTATCCAAGCTCCTTCCTCCAGAGGACGCTCGATGCTGAATGGGATCAACCTGGCCTTCGGTTTCACCCTTGACAGGGCTTGACCGGTCACCGGATCGTCAGCGTTGTAAATGAGCACCTGCTCCGGCCCCTGATTTCGGGTGATCCCAAATTTTGAGAGTGCATAATTCTCGAGCTTGTGATCGTATCGGTCAAGGTGATCCTCGGTGATATTGGTGATCACAGCGATGTCCGGTCTGAGGTCGGGAGCATCATCGAGTTGGAAACTGCTGATCTCCATGACATAGGTTTCCGCCTCGATCCCTTCGGCCAATAGCCTGGCCAGGCTGGTTCCCACATTTCCACACAGGGCCGCTTTGACTCCGGCATTCTTCAGAATGTGATGGGTCAGTAAGGTGGTCGTGGTCTTTCCGTTACTGCCGGTTATGGCAATGATTGGGGCATTCACAAATCTGGCTGCATATCCGATCTCACCTTCCGATGGAATCCCGCTTTCTCGGATGAGCTTCATGATCGGGGCGTTATCGGGGATCCCGGGACTTTTTATGATCAGGTCGGCTTTTAGGATCTGATCAGGTGTGTGTTGACCTTCCTCATATTCGATCCCCTCGATCTCCAGCTTCTTGCGAACCTCCGAACTG
>JAJLJK010000007.1:0-2759 GCA_033844885.1 Bacteroidota bacterium
GGTTGGTACCCAAATCGATGGAAGGCATCTCTCAGGATCTGCATCATATACATCCTTCGACCCATCTCGGTCGGCGAAAAATCTCTCGTACCCTTGGGTAGGGAAGGTTTAGTGGACATAAGGGGAACAAATTTTGGCAAATATACGGGCTTGATCAGGGATTCCCATCGGAATCTACCCCACAACGTTCCAGCAACGCCTCAAAACGAGGATTGTTGAGCCGCTGACCCCATGAAGCTGAATTGTAGTTGAGGTTATCGAGGAAGTGTTCATTGGAAAAATACATATCCCCCCAGGCCTCCAGCCCAAACTCCTTAAGACTTTCATCCATGATGCAGCGCACCACCCGCTCTCGTGATTCTTCGGGAACAGCCATCAACTTCTCATTCAGAGCCCTGAAGGCCCTTGGATATACCACCTTAAAGGCTCGACTGAGAGTAGACAAGGATACACGGTGATAATTGATCCGATGACGAGAGGGATCCGTTGAATCCAGTTCGATCTGAAATTCATCTCCCTTAAACAGAGGAATACCCGCTCCAGAATATAACTCGGTAGATCCTTTGCTCACCCAGTGGCGGTCTTCAAAATAAGCTCCCTGATATTCGTATTGAATGTAGACCGAATGGTGATCGACCAGAGTGACACGTCCGATGGTGGTGGCCTTGTGTCGATCGATCAGAATATTATCCAGGAACCTGTTACCAAAATAATACCCCCCAAAGATCACGAATCCAACCAGGAGAATGTAAATCCCTTTTCGATACTCGCGAGCCTGTTCCAACTCCCTTTTCCGAAGAAACTCCTTGTATCGTTGTCTTGCAGCGGACTTGGCCTCCTCTCGCGCTTTTCGCCTTGCCTCTTCCCATTCCTTCCTCCGTTGTTCTTCGAAAGGATCTGATCCGGTTCGATCAGCGCGTGCGCGTCTTTGCTTGGGAGGATGCATCAGGATCTCATAGGCTTCAGTGAGGCGAATGAAATGCTCCTTGGCACCTGGATCATGATTTCGATCCGGATGGTATATCATGGCCAACTTTCGATAGGCCTTCTTGATCTGGTCCTTACTAGCCCCAGGGTCAAGACCAAGGGTACGATAATATGGGTCGAGTCGAGGATCGCGCATCGGACTCAAAGATGAAAAAAAAGGTCGTAGAAGTATCTCCTATTTCAAGAAGGTCAGCGAGGCCAACTGATCCAGCATCCATCCTGTGATAGAATATCTGGTCTGATAGGTAGGAAGGACCTCATGTTCCAGTTCAGAACGAAAGACCGCCAGGGTTCCGCCTCGGGGTGAAACCACCTCTCGTTCTTCATCTCCATGATAGATGATCAACTGCCCCCCATCTTCCTCTTTCCAGTCGGGATTCAGGTAAAGGACCACCGACACCACTCGGTGGGCAACAGTTTGAAATCGATCCGAATGCCGTTGATAAAAGGTTCCGGAAGGATAGGCCGTATAATGCATTTCAAAATCCTTCAATCCCAGAAAGCAGGTTCGATTGAGGAACTCCATCATCCGCTTTATCCGATCGAGATACCCCGTAACCGCAGGGTTGGGATCCATGGTATCCACCCAACGAATAAGGTCCCCGCGGATCTCTCGATTGACCTGAAAACCAAGTTGGCTTCCGATCCCGGCCCGTCGCATTTCCCCTTCTTCCTTCCAGGCAAAGATCACCTCTTGAAGATCAGCGACTTCCTGATCGGACAAGAATTCAGGGATCACTGCAAAACCCGGTTCTGAAAGCCCATCGGCTATCTGGTCAAAAATGGGATGATCTCTTTCCATGGCGACAAATGTACTTCAGGGACTCAACCATGGATCAATACTTTTTAAATTTCAATGATCGGTGAATAACTTTTAGGTTCAAACCTTGCTCTCGAGGCAACGGGTTTCTAATATGCGTGACCAAGAATTGAATGTCATGGAAAGATCGTCCACTACTATAAGCTGTCCCAATTGCGGCACCACCATCGATGTGAACCGCATCGTTTATCATCAACTGGAAGAAGAGATGAAGCGGCAACTAGCCACCAGACAGGAGAAAATGGAGGAGAAATATCTTCGGATGGTTCAGGAGGTCAAGTCGCGCGAGACAGAGATCCAAAAAAAAGAAAGACAGATCGAGGAAAAGGTAGCGAGTTCGGTACGAGAAAAACTTCAAGCGGAGAAACAAGCCCTTGAAACCAAACTCAAGAGATCTCTGATGGACGAACAGGAAGAGGTTCTGCGAACCCTTCGAGAAGAGTTACAAGAAAAGACTGAGAAGGTGAAGGAACTCCATCTCTCAAGGGTCGAAGTAGAGCGGTTGAAGCGGGAAAAGGATACCCTTCGTGAACAGATCGAACTGGAAAAGGAGAAAGAATTGAGCGAGCGATTGAAGGAGGAACGCGAAAGGCTCCAAAAAAAGGTCGAGGATGATCAGGCTCTTCGGATCAAGGAAAAGGAAAAGGTGATCGAAGATCTGAAGAATCAGCTGAATGAAGCCCGACGACGCGCTGAACAAGGGTCTATGCAACTTCAGGGTGAGATCCAGGAACTGGCGATAGAGGAATGGCTCCAATCCACATTTCCGTTAGATACGATCGAAGAGATCAAAAAGGGTGCACGAGGGGGTGATTGCGTTCAAAGGGTCAACACCCGAACCCGAGTGAACTGTGGAACGATCTATTACGAAAGCAAGCGAACCAAGGAGTTTCAACCCGCCTGGATCGCAAAATTCAAGACCGACATGATCGCCAAGGGAGCGGATCTGGGA
>JAJLJK010000008.1:0-28257 GCA_033844885.1 Bacteroidota bacterium
ATTGACGGGCAAGATATCATGGATACCTTTGGCATCGGACCCGGAAAAGAAGTAGGGATCATAAAAAGCGCCATCAAAGATGCTATCTTGGATGGAGTGATCCCCAATGAGAGGGAAGCGGCCACCCAATTCATGTTGGAAAAGGCCTCAACCCTCGGACTGAGAAAGAAAGATTAAGTTTTGATCGATATGGCCACCGTTTACAAGTTCAGAGTGATTTTGGATGTCGAGGAGGATGTCTTTCGGGATATCGAGATCTCGGGAGATGATTCCATGGAATCCCTTCACCGCTCCATTTTGGATTCCTTCTCCCTTGCCCCCGGCGAAATGGCCAGTTTTTACCTGAGTGATGACCATTGGACCCAGGGTGAGGAGATCGCGCTGGAAGACCTTGGTACCGGGGATGTTCTGGGCACCATGGCAAATTCAAAGGTAGCTGACTTCGTTCCTGCCAGGACAAAACGTCTGCTCTACGTTTATGATTTCTTCAATATGTGGACCTTCTTTATCGAAATGATGAGTGAACGTCCCATGGAAGAAGGAGAATCTCTTCCGTCAACAACTCTGAGATATGGTGAGCGACCGGACTCGGCACCTGAAAAGGATTTTGATGGAGGATCGGGAAAAGGCCTGTTCGATGATGCCTTTGGCGAAGAAGATCTGGGTGATTTCGGCGAGGACCTTGAAGGAGGCGAATTCGACGATTACCAATAAAATAGCCCCGCCTGAGCGGGGCTTCTTGTTCTCCCACCACCCCTTTTATCAGGGCGTGACGTTTACGTAATGAATGCGGTTCACCGGAATGTGGACCCCTCCCTTAAGGACGACCTTTCGATCAGTTTGGGCCCATATGGTGGTGTGAACCTTCTTTACCCCCTCGAAATCCGAAAAGACGATGACTACCTTGTGCTTCTCCAGGTTACCTAAAGCGGTAGCCTGATGGATGATCCGTGAACGCTCGTTACGGTCGTCGACGGCAGGCAGCACCTCATCTGTCGGGAATTTCAACAGGGGAACCTGTTCCTTGGGAATCTCGACTGCCATTGTCAACATTTCTTCCATTTTTAGAGGGTTAATCAATCAACGCCTTCCTAATATAAGAAAATTGGACTTGAATTCCTTGTAATGGATTCACGATATTTACCTCATGAAGAAGGAAGAACACCCTGAAAATCAATGGAGACGGAGGTTACACGAGATCATTTTCGAAGCCGACACCACAGAAGGAAAAACCTTTGACGTAGCCCTGATCATTCTCATATTGGCAAGCATTTTCGTGGTGATGCTTGAAAGTGTTCGTCCGCTGGACCTTCGATTTCACAAAACCTTTTCGGTTTTGGAATGGATCTTCACGGTCCTTTTCAGCATCGAGTATATTCTTAGGATCCTTTCGGTGAAAAGGCCCATTCATTACATCTGGAGCTTTTATGGGGTGATCGATCTTCTTTCGGTCCTGCCCACCTACCTAAGTCTGTTCCTCCCGGGTTCCCAGTTCCTTCTGGTCACCCGAAGCCTTCGATTGTTGAGGATCTTCAGGGTCTTCAAATTAACCCGCTTTGTCAGCGAGGCAAACATATTGAAGTCCTCTCTTGCGGCGAGCAGGAGAAAGATCACTGTATTCCTTTTTGCGGTATTCCTGATCACCATTATCATGGGGACGGTCATGTATCTCGTAGAAGGAGGGCAAAATGGTTTCACCAGTATTCCACGAAGTATCTATTGGTGCATTGTCACCCTCACCACAGTGGGATATGGAGATATCTCTCCCACCACCGTCCTTGGCCAATTCATTGCCAGTTTTATCATGATCCTTGGTTATGGCATCATTGCCGTTCCTACGGGATTGATCACCGTCGAAATGACCCGACAGAGCAAATTGCATACAAATACTCAGAGTTGTCCGAATTGCGGATATGAAGGACATCGTGATAATGCAGAATTTTGCTACCATTGCGGCCACAGTTTGCACTCATGAACAAGCAGGGAACCCTTGTTGCCCTTCTCGGCCCCACCGCATCCGGAAAGACCTCTCTCAGCCTGGATCTTGCAGAGTGGCTGCAGACCGAGATCGTCAGTTGTGACTCAAGACAATTCTTTCAGGAGCTCAAGATCGGAGCCGCTCCCCCCTCTGCCGAAGAACTACAAAAGATACCGCATCACTTCATCCAACACTTGAGCATCTCCAGCGATTACAACGCCGGTAGGTATGAACAGGACGCCATTCCTGTCATCGAGGATGTCATCGCCCGAAAGGGTACCGCCGTGCTCGTCGGTGGAAGTGGGATGTATGCCAAGGCAATCTTTCATGGCTTCGATGATCTCCCAAAGGCCACTCCTGAGATCAGGGATGAACTTATCAAGGAGGTGAATGAAAATGGACTGGAGAATTTACAAAGGGAACTGAAGAAAAGAGATCCTGAAACCTATGAAAGGATCGATCTTCAGAATCCTCAAAGGATGATCAGGGCCCTGGAGATTATCCGGTCTACCGGTCGACCATATTCAGAAATGAGAAAAGGAGAACCCCGAAAGAGGACGTTCGGCATCGTTAAGCTGGGACTCGAATTGGATAGAGCGATCCTGTATGATCGGATCAACCAAAGGGTGGATCAAATGGTCAAGGACGGGTTGATCGAAGAAGCCCGAGAACTTTTTCCATTTAGGGAGCATAATGCATTGCAAACGGTTGGCTACCGTGAGTTGTTTGACTATTTTCAAGGTCTCGTATCAAGGGAAGAAGCCATCGAGAAGATCAAGAAGAATACGCGCAACTTTGCCAAAAGGCAGATGACCTGGTTCAAAAGGGAACCCGGGATCCAGTGGTTTGAACCAAAGGATCGAGAACAGATCATCGAGTTCATTGCAAAACGTCTGGATGATGAAAATTAAGCGTCCCTGGTTCCTACCCTTCTCCCCATTGTACTACATGGGCATCAGTATGCGGAATTCGCTCTTTGATCTGGGAATCTATTCGCAGAGGATCTTTCCCGTACCGGTCATCGCCATTGGAAACCTCTCTGTAGGAGGCACAGGAAAAACCCCTGTTACCATATTTTTGGCCAAACACTTGGAAAAAAAGTACAAAGTTGCCGTGATCAGTAGAGGATATGGTCGAAAGACCAATGGCTACCTGCATCAGGATGATGCACCTCTAACCACAGAAAATTTCGGCGATGAACCCTGTCTGATCAAACAAAGGGTTCCAAATATTACCCTGGTTGTCGATGGAGATCGTGCAAGGGCCATTCAAAGACTGTTGGATCAAAAGGATCCTCCGGAGGTCATTCTCCTGGATGATGCCTTTCAACATCGATTTGTCTCTCGGACCTTGAATCTATTGCTCACCAAATGGGACGAGCCATTTTTCAAGGATATGGTCCTCCCGGCCGGAGACCTCCGCGAACCACGTACGTCTTCGCGAAGGGCCGATCTTGTCTGGGTGACCAAATGTCCGGAGAATCTGGCGGATGATGTGATCGAAGATATGCGATCAAAGATCCAGAATTGGGTCCAGGCCCCTGTGATATTCTCGTCATTGGAGTATGGGGATCCGGATGAATTCTCCGGAAACACACCTTCCGACCCTCTGGCCTCCTTATTGCTCGTGACCGGACTGGCAGATCCCAGACCCCTGGTTCAGCATATCCATTCCAAGGCGATCCGATACAGACATCTTTCTTTTCCAGACCACCATGCCTTCAGTTCAAAGGATTACGAAAGCATGAAAAAGGAGATCAAGGAATATGGTCTGAAATACATCCTCACCACAGAAAAGGATGCTATGAGAATGGACCCAAAAGCCCTTGGAGACATACCTATTCTGACCCAACCCATCGAGATAGAGATCATCCACGGGAAACGCGAGTTGATCGAAGATATCGACCAGGCAGTCAAAGCTCAGCAGGCTGTATTCCAGGCCTGAATAAACGGTGGTTTATTTGTTTCTTTGCATCCGAATTCATTCGAATCCATCAGGAAGCATATGACATCGATACGCGATACTTACGAGTCGGTCATTGGATTGGAGATCCACGTCCAGCTCAATACAAACTCTAAGGCCTATTCCAGTGACGCCACCACTTATGGTGAGCCTCCAAACACCAATATTAGTCCCATCTCCTTGGGTCACCCGGGAACCCTTCCGAGGGTGAATGAAAAAGTGATCGAGTATGCTGTTCGACTAGGTTTAGCTACACATTGCGAGATCAGGGAATGGAATGAATATGCAAGAAAGAACTATTTCTACGCTGATCTTCCCAAGGGATACCAGATCACTCAGCACAATACCCCTATCTGTACCAACGGACATGTTGAGATCAAAGATGCGGATGGGAATCCGAAGACGATCGGGATCACCCGGATCCACATGGAAGAGGATTCAGGGAAGAGCATTCATGATATCGATCCCTTCTACACCCTCATCGACCTGAACCGAGCCGGTGTTCCTCTTCTGGAAATGGTTTCTGAACCGGATTTCCGAAATGGAGAGGAAGCCTATAATTACCTCACTGAAATGAGGAAGTTGGTCAGATATCTCGATATTTCCGATGGAAATATGGAGGAGGGTAGCCTTCGTTGCGATGTCAATGTCTCTGTAAGAAAGAAAGGGGCGGAAAAATTCGGAACCAAGGTAGAGGTCAAGAACTTGAACTCGTTTCGGAATGTTCAAAAGGCCATCGACCACGAAATAGAACGGCAGATCGAATTGATCGAAAATGGTGGAACCGTCGTTCAGGAAACCCGGAATTTCGATCCATCGAGTGGACGAACTGTCATTCTCCGAACCAAGGAGGATGCTCATGATTACCGATATTTCACGGAACCGGATCTTCAACCGGTCGTGGTGAAGGAAGCGTACATCGAAGGGGTGCGTCAGGAGCTCCCTCCCCTGCCCAAGGAGTTGTTTGAGAAATACGTTCGACAACTGGGCCTTAGTGAGTACGATGCTCAGGTCATCACCGAGAACAAGGATGAGGCTTTGTATTTCGAAGAATTGATCACTCATACCTCCAATTACAAGGCAGCTGCCAACTGGATGATGGGCGCAGTGAAAAGCCATCTCAACAACAAGGCCATTACCATTTTGGATTTCCCGATTTCAGCCTCCAGGCTGGCAGAGGTGATCACTTTGGTGGATGAGGGCAAGGTCTCCAATACGGCCGCATCTCAAAGGATCTTTCCGAAGATGATCGAATCCCCTGAAGAATCTCCCCTGGTCATTGCACAATCCGAGAATTTGATCCAGGAATCAGATTCAGGAGCCTTGCAGGGATTCGTGGTGGAAGCACTGGCCAAATTTCCTGACAAGGTTCAGGAGTATCGAAACGGAAAAAAAGGACTCATCGGCCTCTTCATGGGCGAGGTAATGAAACTCTCCAAAGGAAAGGCCGATCCAAAAGTGGCCAACCAATTGGTCAGAGAGGCACTTGAAAAAGAAGATTGACATGAGAAACTGGTTGATCCTACTTCTGCCACTGGCTTTTGCCTGTGATCGGAATGAGGGAAACACAGAACTAAAAGGAACGATCGAGAATTCGGAGGAGGTGATCATATCCGAGATCCATCCCGACAGGATCGAGGACTTGGATACACTCAAGATCAGCAATGGAGATTTTGAATATCATCCTACCCTTGACGGGCCTACCTTCTTGCTTTTGAAATTTCTTGACGGCCCCAGGATCCCCCTTCTTGTTCGACCGGGTGAGACCCTTCAGCTTTCGCTGGATGCAAGCCAGCCCGTTGCCGCATTTAACGTCGAGGGATCACCTGGGTCACAACGTCTATCCGAATTGAATGAGGAGGCCCTTCACACCTACTATCTCATGGATAGCCTGGATCGGATCAATTACATGTATCAGGATAGCGCCAATTTTGCCGAGATCCGAAGAGGATTGGATGAAGCATTCAAAGTAAGGATCGATGCACATCGCCGTTTTCTACAGAATTTTATCCTAGAGGACACCACAGATCTTGCCTCCATCATCGCCTTCAATCATCGGGCCGGGGATGCCACCCTGCTGGATCCAAGGACCGATCTCCCATTCTTCATCAGTGCTGCTAATGGGATGTACTCAGCATTTCCTGACAATGAGCATGCACAGAGCTTCTATCAAAAACTGAATGATGTTCGGACGGCCTTGATGACCGAACGTGAGCGATTGAATATCCGAAATCAATTTAACAGAGGATATTCCTTAGGTGAGATCGCACTTCCCGATCCCAATGGAGATACCCTTCGTCTATCTCAATTAAGAGGAAAGGTCGTATTGGTGGACTTCTGGGCTAGTTGGTGTAAGCCGTGCCGTTTGGACAATCCTTTTCTTGTCAACCTCTATAATGCCTACCACGACCGCGGGTTTGAGATCTTTTCGGTTTCCCTGGATGGCACCCCCAACCAGCCTGAACCTGCCGAGGATTGGAAAAGAGCCATTGAGACCGATGGGCTGGACTGGCCCTGGCATGTGAGTGATCTGGATGGGTGGAAATCCCTGGTCATTCCTCAATTTGGACTTGAGGCCATTCCCTACAACTTTCTCATTGATGAGGAGGGGCATATACTCGCACGGAACATTCGTGGTGGAGAACTAAAGACCGCTTTGGATTCGATCATGGGTGGCCGAGACGTGAAATAAGATCCGCCAGACGATTGGAATAGCCCATTTCGTTGTCATACCATCCCACCACTTTGACCATTCTCCCAAGTACACTGGTCAAGAGTTCATCCATCAGGCAGGAGTTCTTCAAACCTATGATATCCGCTGAAACAAGCGGTTCTGTGGTCGTATCAAGTATTCCTTTGAGGTAGGTATCGGAAGCTTCTCGAAATGCCTTATTGACCTCCTCTACAGAAGTATCTCTGGCCACGGTAAAAGTAATATCGGTCAAGGATCCATCCGGAACGGGAACGCGGATCCCACACCCTCCAAGTCGACCCTGGAGATCGGGAAA
The DNA here is from genome assembly GCA_033844885.1 of Bacteroidota bacterium. GTDB lineage: Bacteria > Bacteroidota > Bacteroidia > Flavobacteriales > Schleiferiaceae > JAJLJK01. Next base: position 6,949 of record JAJLJK010000008.1, read on the forward strand.
TACCCCTGTAAGGGCCTTTGCCGCTCCTGTAGTTGTCGGAACCATACTGAGCGCAGCCGCTCTGGCCCGTCGCAGGTCCTTATGGGGTGCATCGTGCAATCTCTGATCGCTCGTATACGAGTGAACGGTGGTGATATAGGCTTGCTCAACGCCAAAATTCCTTCTGATCACATCGATCATGGGTGCTGCGCAATTCGTTGTGCAACTGGCATTGGAAATGATCCTTTGCCTCTCTTCAATGGCCTTTTCCTTTACCCCAAGAATGACCATTGGAATGGAGTCATCCGCAGGTGGTGCTGATAGGATGACATTCTTCACACCCTCCTTCAGATGATTTTCTGCCTCGGCTGCGGTCTTGAACCTTCCGGTTGACTCGATGACCATATCTACGCCCATTTCATTCCATGGGATCAATGCCGGGTCAGAAAAGTGAGTCACCCGTATTCTCTTATCACCTATCAGGAGGTGATCCTCTTGATTTCCCACAACGTCGGGAAATCTTCCGTGGACGGAATCGTATTTCAATAAGTGGGCGAGCGTGGGTAAATCCGCGACATCATTGATCCCGACGATCTCTATCCCTTCACGCTCCTGGATCACTCTTGTCAGAGATCGACCGATCCTTCCAAATCCATTGATCCCGATCTTGATCTTCATACCAATACTTTAAAAAAAAGGCTCCCGTTTTGGGAGCCTTTTTATGATCTAGAAATTCATTTTCATTTTACGACCATGAGTTTTCCGGTCTCAGCAGAGTTCCCTGCGATCACGGTGATCACATAGGTTCCGTTAGAGAGATCAGTGGTCGAGAGGTTCAGCGAATGCTTACCGGCATCCATTCCCTTGAACTTGATGCTCTTGACCATTCGGCCTTGAATGTCACGAACATTGACGGTAACGTTGGAGCGAGTTCCAAGCTCAACGTCTACCTGAGTGAAATCTCTGGCAGGGTTGGGATAGACCATCAGGCCTTTTTCGATATCCTTGGTAGCCACCGGATCGTTTCCATCAGAAAGTGGAGCTGGTGCCACCAAAGTGTTGGTTCTGAAAAATCCACGACCGTGAGTGGCCGCAAAGATCTGTCCTTGATCGCGATTGAAATCGGCATTGGAACCATACCATGCGCGGTACTGCTTCAACATGAATACAGGAACATTGGCAAGACCATTGTTATCCTGAGTCCATGAGGGAGAAGCGGCACTGATATCATCCGTAGTGAATACTCCGAGATCAGTTCCGATGATGATATTGTTCGGATTGTTGATATCGAATGTAGATGCATAAACAGGCATTGAGGGAAGGTCTCCTTGTTTGAGCTGGAAGCTTGGAGAAGCGGTGGTCGCGTTGGATGAATAATAGACATGTGACGATGGACCATAGTTACCCAGGGTCGCGATCACACGGTCATTGTTATTGGGATCGACTGCCAAACTCGTTACAAAACGGTTGGTCCATGTGGCGATCAGTGAAACCTCAAGAATGTAGGTATTGATACTATCCACATCTGCAGTAGACAAAGAGCGAGCTTCATTGAGGTTGGAGATCCTGAAAACTCGACCCGCAGCGGTTCCGACATAGAGGACATCTCCGTCTGGAGTGATCTCCATGGCAGAGACAGCTTCGCCATTACCAAGAACGGCAATGTTCCACCACTGTGGTGTCGTATTCAATAGATCCAAAGGACGACGGGTCATCCAGATACCACCCTGAGTTCCATTGTAGGAGGTCAATCCAATAAAGAAGGTAGCTTGGATCGGATCCTGGATCTCGACTGAGTCACCGGGTGCAAGAGGGCTTGCCAATTGATAACGGATCGGAAGGTTCTCGATCCTACTTTGAACGATCAAACTATCGCCTACAGAATATTGAATACTGGAGGTGAGTACGATCTCGGCAAAAGGAGCGGTATTGAATGTGACATCATAGGCTCCGGTGGCTGGATCGAAGGTTCCGGTTCCATCACCACTCAGATTACCTGAAGCATCAGAAAGTATGGTGTCACCTCCGGCTACCACCTTGAAGGTACTTGCCAGGAATTGACCTGAGGGTTGTGGCTTAGAAAGGGTTCCTAAATAATTCCGCTTGATACCATCACCAAAACCAAGACTGCGAATGGCACCCGTATTGACAAATCGGGTACTATCCCAAGATTCCATGTCCTCGGTGGTCTCATGGAGAAGGAACGGCGTTACGAAGGGTGCAAACGCGCTCTGTCCAGGTCTTCCGGCCTCGAACATACGAGGATGGAAGAAGGATTGGTAATTCAGGGTGTTCAGTTCGGCACGTGCCATATTACCATACTGGCTTTCCAGGAAGATCGCATTGGGGTTCAACCAGGAGATCTCGGTGTAACCACCGTCTCCAGAATACAATTCCTGGCTCGATTTCCGGGTATTTCCCTTGTAATCGATATAGTGGTTACTGTTATCCTGAGTACCTCCAAGTACCCGAAGGTCACTGGCAACATCCACAGAATAGAACTGAATGGTGTTGTATCCTTTGTTGAGATGGGTCCATGTGAATGCATTGTCCGCGGACATGAAGACACCACCGTCATTACCGGCGTAGATCTTATTGTTCACTCCATCCCAAGCGAGTGCATGGTGGTCAACATGAACATAGAATGGATTGGTGGCTCCCTGGAAGGTTGAGGCAGCTTGCCTCCATCCTCCGTTGAGTTTCCACTCCCACAACTGAACTCCACCAAAGAGAATATGGTCAGGATCATTTGGATTGACGCCCAAAAGGAGGTCATAATTACCCTGACATTGTGCGGAGGAGCACAAGGGGTCAAAATATGTGGTCTTGGTTCCAATGGTGGTCCAGTTGTCACCTCGATCTGTCGTTCTGTATACCGCACGAAGAGAACTTCCAGACCCTACCTGAGCAACATATACGATATCTGGATCTGAAGGTGCCACAACCGCTTTCATTCTCGCTCCGTTGGTGGGAAGTCCTCCACCGGTCGTAGAGGTCTTTTCAACGAAAGAACCTACTGAACCGTCAGGAGAATACCATAGGCGAGCACCTACGTTCACCCAAACAGATCCATCCGTACCCACGGAAAGATCCGTTGTGGTACCTACACCACCTCCAGCGGTGATGGGATTGGTCCAGGTTTGTCCCCCATCCTCAGAAACCCGGATCCCGGCTCCAGTACCTGCGTAAACGCGATCTGGGGCAGAAGGGTCTGAACCGAGACTGGAAACGGAGGCCCACATGGTGCCTGCTCCGGTCGGTACGGTACTGGAAAGAAGATTCCATGTTACTCCACCATCCGTGGATCGGAAAACACCTCCACCGGAAATACCTCCGGACCCATTACCACTGGTGAAGTAGAACGCTCCTTCACCTGTTCCGGCGTAGAGCGTACCATTCGTGGTCTGGGTAATAGAAACGATGGCCAGGTTGTCCAATTGGTCATTGACCACCGTCCAGGTGCGGCCTGCATCGTTGGAAACGAAAAGCCCACCGGATACCCCTGCGGCAAAAAGCTTATTTCTATTATTCCTATCAATCAGGATGGCTCTTGTACGGCCACCGAAATTGTCGGGGCCCAGTTCCTGCCATTCAAGACTTAGGGAAGCTGCACCACCTTCTCTGCCTAAAACTGCCTGACGGGCAGCCTGAACGGCATCGATTGGGATCTCACCAGTGGTGGGATCCTGGCGCAACAGGTGAAGATAATCGATCATGCCGCCGGCTTCGGCCGAGGCTTCCATACGAGGAGTGTATTGGGCCTCAGCGGTTGAGGAGGACCCCAACCAGGCGGTACCTGCTACTCCTGCTCCGATCATTCCTAGAAATCCGGCAACAAGTAATCTATTTTTCATCGGCTACAATTATTTGCGAATTGAGAGGCTAAAAATAATCAACCTGAAGGTTAAAAAAAGTTTATGTGTTCAAGAACCTTTAAACAATGTGTCGTTCAGCATGATAGGAGGACCTTACAAGGGGCCCACTCTCGACAAATTTGAATCCCATCTTAAGCCCTTCATCCCTGAAATAATCGAACTTTTCAGGAGGTATGAAGGAAACCACCGGAAGGTGTTTTGGGGTGGGTTGCAAATATTGTCCTATGGTCACGATATCAACACCATGAGACCTCAGATCGTTCAAGGTTTGAAGAACTTCTTCGTCATTTTCTCCCAAACCGAGCATGATCCCACTCTTGGTCCGCTCGATCCCTCCATCCTTCAAATACTTTAGGACGTCAAGGCTTCTTTGGTACTGCGCCTGAATCCGGACCTTTCGGGTCAGTCGTTCGACGGTTTCTACATTGTGGCTGACCACTTCGGGAGCCACCTCTATGATCCTGTCAATATTTCGCTCGATCCCCTTGAAGTCAGGGATCAACGTTTCCATGGTAGTGGTAGGACTCATCCTGCGCACAGCCTTCACTGTTTCTGCCCAAATGATCGATCCACCATCCACAAGGTCGTCACGGTCTACACTGGTAATGACGCAGTGCTTCACTTTCATGAGCTTCACAGAACGAGCCACTCTTTCAGGTTCATCCCAATCCACTGCATCGGGACGACCTGTAGCTACATTGCAAAATCCGCAGGATCGCGTGCAGGTGTTTCCCAGGATCATGAAAGTAGCTGTCCCCTCTCCCCAACATTCCCCCATGTTGGGGCAATTTCCGCTTTCGCAGATGGTGTGAAGTTCATAGTTATCCACCAAATTCCGCACGGATCGATAATTGTTTCCGGTAGGAAGCTTTACGCGGAGCCATTTGGGCTTGCGCATCTTCCCGGTTTTGGGATCAATGGTCGGTTCTGTATGCTTGGTCAATTCCATTTCGTTCCAATATTGAAAGTGAGATAGATCTGCCACCAGATCTGGTAATTCTTGGTGTCGTGCATGATAGGCACTTCGCCAAAGAAATAATCCACCAGTCCTCCTACTTCGAGGGTGGCCACTTTATCGTCCAGAAAGTTGTAATCAAAGGAAAGTCCGCTTTTCAGGTAAGCACCCGGCACCAACTTGGTTTCGCTGATCCCTGTAAAGAAAGGCGCCTGCCCATAGATTTCCTGGTAGTCATGAACCGCGGGATCATATCGTTCGGTGAGCAATCGAGGTGTTCCACCATCATCCGAAAGAATTTGGAGGTATACGGGTTTCAAAAGACCGAAGGATGCTCCACCCGAAACCAACCAATTGATGCTGATGGTCCCCTGATCGGTCTTGTCGATGAGGATCCTTTCTGACGTGAATCCGGTTCGGATGGAAAACAGGGAGTTGAGCTTCCCGTAAACAAAGTTCTGGGTGGTGTTCAGAAAGTTACGGTTGGGATATTTCACTTCCTTGGGATGTCGGATGTTGACCATATCGATCTCAAATCCAGCCTTTCGATATCCGGTCCTGTAATACATTCGGCGCACATTGAGTCCATATCCCCTGGAGTGGAACATGACCCCTGCAGTGAATTCATTCTTATAGACCGTACGCTTGAAATCGGCATCAGTTTCCAATTGGGCATTCGAGACGAATCCCAAGATGAGCAAACTGAGAAGAAACAATCCCTTCGATCTCATAACCAATTCTTCACCTCTTCTACAGACACCAAATGGTGTGAAGCGTTGCCTACGGCCATACCGTTCTTTACCAAAATGACCTGAGGAGACTCATGGTCAACCCCATACCTTCTGGAAATGGCGTCACTGACATCTCTATGCCGAATAAGATCAAGATAATAAAGAGGAAGATCCTCCCCAAAATCCCAGTCATTCTCCAGTTTTCGGTAGGCAGACGAACTGACATAACAGCGGGTGCTGTGTTTGAAGATCAGGACACCGACATGGTCAGAGCTGCCTGATAAACGATCTATTTCGTTCAGCTGATCGATAGAATGCAAGATCCTTGCATGTCGCATGATCAAGCCTTCACTTCCTGATTGTCAAGTTGTTTGCTGCCGTAAGTGGGGCATTTCTCTCCACCTCCGCAGGAGGTAACCATGCCCGCAACCGCCAGGGCGATGATTGCGATGGTAAGTCGTTTCATGTTTTACTTTAGTTACCTTTGTAAAAATTCAAAAATACAACAAGCGTTGCAGATATTAGTTCTTCAACGCGAAAAACCCAGTAGTTCGTCTATTGCGCATGACAAAAGTGTCGCCCAAATTACCTGACGACTGGTTGGAGGTTTTGTCGGATGAGTTTCAGCTCCCTTACTTTTCTGCACTCAAGGAATTCCTATTAGAAGAACGCCAACAGTTCACCATTCATCCACCAGGAGGCCAGATCCTCTCGGCTCTGGACCACACACCCTTTAAAAAGGTAAAGGTGGTCATTCTTGGACAGGACCCCTATCCCACTCCAGGTCATGCCAACGGTCTGTGTTTCTCGGTCAATCCGGGAGTAGCATTTCCGAAATCTTTGATCAACATCTTTAAAGAGATCAAAAGCGACCTTGGGATTCCCTTCCCGGAGAATGGAAACCTCAGTCCTTGGGCTGAACAGGGCGTTTTCTTATTGAATGCCATACTTACCGTTCGTTCGGGTCAGCCAGCCAGCCATCAAAATAAAGGATGGGAGCGATTTACAGACCGGATCATTCACGAACTATCTGAGAAAAGAGAAGGCCTGGTCTTCCTTTTGTGGGGAAAATACGCCCAGGATAAGGGCGCTATGATCGATCGAAAAAAGCATCACGTCCTGACTGCACCTCATCCCTCTCCTCTATCGGCCCACCGAGGATTTTTTGGTTGTCGTCATTTTTCGAAAACCAATGCGTTATTGGAGAGTATGGGAAAAACACCGATCCATTGGGACCTAAGAAGAACCTGATCCTTTGCTTGACCCTACTGACGGGGATGATCCAGGCTCAGGTGGTCATACAGGTGGTCGATCCTCCGAAGGACCTTCCGCGAAAAGTTTCATACTTCGAAGCAAAACTGGACTCAACCTCTTTGAATCCCTGGAGAGCAGAGCGATTGAGAACTCTCCACGATGCGGGTTTTGTTACTGCCCAGTTGATTCCCAGAATGGACTCTTCAAATATCATTTGGACATGGGATTTTGGAAAGTCTTATTCTTTTCGAACGATTCGTCTTGTGTCCGATAGTGTTCGTCCATCCACACTCCCCGATTCGATCGCCAATGTTCCACTTTCTCCATCCGCTTTTTCCAAAGTGATGGACGACGTCCTATCCTCCTTTGAGAACTCCGGATTTCCTTTTGCATCGGTCAAATGGAAGGTTCTTTCATGGGAGGACCAGGAAATTCAGGCGGAATTAAAGGTCGATCCCGGTCCTTTTATCACCATCGACAGTGTTGCGGTCAAGGGGTTCGACCGTTTCCCGCGAGGATTTCTCAAGTATGGCCTTGACCTGAAGGTACCTAAACCCTATGACGAACGATTTCTTCTTGGTCTTCAAGAACGAACCCAGCGGACTCCGTATCTACAAATGATTCGACCACCCCAGGTGGCTTTCTCCAGAGAAGGAAATGTGGCGTTCCTCTATTTTGAAAAGCGAAATGCCAACCGATTTGATGGGGTCATAGGGTTGAACACCACCGATGATGGAACCGTGACCCTAAATGGGTCGATCGACCTGTTCCTTACCAATATCTTTGGAGGAGGTGAAGCTTTCACCTTTGCCTGGAAACGGCCAGATGACGGGATCCAACAATTGGATATCGAACTTGGGGTTCCATATATCCTGAATACACCTATATGGTTGAATGGAGAATTTGGTCTATTCAATCGCGATTCGAGTTTCACCAACCGATCCTATGGGATCGAATTTCGATATCAGGTCCAATCCAGAGGTTTCATAAAGCTAGGCTACAAGGGTGCCTCGAGTAATCTGTTGCCCTATGGAGAAGGATTGGCCGGTTTTGGGAACACTAGCACCCAGAAAGCAGTGATCGGGTTTTCATGGAGCGACACCCGGGGTCGCATCCCCCGAAAGGGATATTCTCTTGCACTGGATTATGGAACCGGTTCGCGGCAGACCGACGATGGTGGTCAGGGTCTTTCTGAATTCAATGGAGAGATCACATGGTACGGAAATATTTGGCGAAATCATCATTTCGTGATCGGTTCTGTAGCAGAATGGTTGTTCTCCGAAAACCTGTTTCAAAATGAACTCTATCGGATCGGGGGTCTGAAAACTCTAAGAGGTTTCAATGAACAAAGCATCTATGCGAGCCAATATGTAAAAGGAACCGTGGAGTACCGATATTTCTTCGAGGAATCAAGTTTTCTTCAGGTCTTCTCCGACCTTGCATGGACCTCCAATCCCTCATCTTTGATCGGGGAGAATCTCCTCACAGGAATAGGAGCTGGTTTCACCTTTACTACTGGTGGTGGGGTCTTTTCGTTGGCCTACGCCCTTGGAAAGAATCAGGACACTTCTTTCGACCTTCGAACGGGAAAGGTCCATTTCGGTTATATCAATACCTTCTAGACGGCCGTTTACTTTTGTAGTTTTAGAGCATGCGCAGATCGATCACTTTCGTCCTCCTCATCATTGTCACCATTTTCATGGGATGTAGTTCCTCCCGAAAGGTCGGTGAACTGAACATGAGCCACTTATATCAGAATCAGGGCGTAGTGGTACAACCTGAATTCTATGTTTTTCAAAGAGATACTTCTCTTACGGACATCTACTTTCGATTAAGTACCGATCAGCTGCTTTATTCGCGGGATCCTGAATCAGGTCGATATGAGGCTAACCTGCTGATTCAATATAGATTGTATAATTCGCTAGAAAGGACCAATCTTGTCGACTCTGGCTCAGTATGGATCAGCGATATACAGGATCGTCCAGGCACGAGGCTTTTGACCGGAAAGGCAACGGTAAAGACCAAGTACCCCTTGAAGAACGGGGATCTTTACACTTTCATTTCCCTTACCGATGTTCAGCGAAAGCTGACCTATTCGGACATCCTTACCATCCAAAGGTCCGATCCACGGCATCAACAGAACTTCTTGATGAAGGACACTGCTGGGCATATTATCTTCAATCACCATTCGACACCAGGAAGACCTTTCTACCTGGAATTCAACCGATCCATTCCAAAATACTGGGTGGCTTACCACAGTGATCGTTTTCCCCTACCCGCCCCACCTTATGTAGAGAATGCCAAAGACAAGTTCTCCCTAAGAAAGGATTCGATCTATGAGGTGGATCCTTCAAAACCCATTACTCTTTCAAAGCCCGGATTCTATCAATTCCGAGTCGAAAAGGATACGCGAGCCGGCTTCACCGCCTTCAATTTCAATGAGACCTTTCCGTACATAGGACTCAAGGATCAACTTGGAGGTCCTTTGAGATATCTGACCACCAATGAGGAGTATTCAGAGATCTCAGGGGCCACCGATGACAGTACGATGAAATATATGGCTGATGCCTTTTGGCTTCGAAATGCGGGAAGTATCGAGCGGGGTCAGTATTTGGTGGAACAGTTCTACAGCCGCGTGGAATCTGCCAATAAATTCTTCACCTCTTTTGTCCCCGGATGGAAAACTGATCGCGGACTGGTCTACATCATCTTTGGTCCCCCAAGTGCGATTTATAAGGACGGCATCTCAGAGCTTTGGATCTATGGCAATGAGAACAGCTCGCTCAATCATAATTATACCTTTGTCAAGGTAAATAATCCCTTTACAGAGAACGATTACCAACTCAAGCGAAAATCAGAATATCGCTATGGATGGGGACGTGCCATTGAGGCCTGGCGAAACGGTCAGGTTTACTCAGTCAAAGAGATCAAACGCGAGCAAGATGAAAGAGACCAAAGCCTCAGGACAGGAAACCCTTATCTGGGGTATTAGACCCCTCATAGAAGCCTTTTTGGCAGGGAAGGAGATCGACAGGGTCTACCTTCAGAAAGGATTGAAGAGCAATGTGTTCGGTGAGTTGTGGCCTCACTTGAAAGAATCCAAGGTTCCGTTCACCTATGTTCCTTCTTTCAAGCTCGATAAAATGGCCCCTTCCCGAAATCATCAGGGAGTGGTGGCCCAGATCTCTCCTGTTCGATTTCAACCTTTGGACGAAGTAGTTCAGATCACCTTCGAAAAAGGGGAGACTCCCCTCTTGTTGATCCTGGATCGAATCACAGATGTTCGAAACTTTGGAGCCATTATCCGAACGGCTGAATGCGCCGGAGTTCATGGGATCATTTTCCCGGACAAACAGTCCAGCCCGGTTAGCGGAGACGCTGCAAAGACCAGTGCCGGTGCCCTGATGAGAATGCCTCTGGTTCGGACCCATAGTCTGGTCAATGCGATCGAATACCTTCAGCAATCCGGATTTCAGGTGATCGCAGCTACCGAAAAAACGGATGACTCCCTCTATTCTCTCGACCTCAAGGTTCCAACAGCCATTGTCATGGGATCGGAAGAGGATGGTGTATCTCCCGGGATCTTGAAACGAGTGGATGGGAGGGCAAGGATTCCTCTTATGGGAGATATTGGAAGTTTAAATGTCTCTGTTGCAGCTGGAATATTGCTTTACGAGGTCATTCGGCAACGAACCCAAAAACAAGATGTATGAAGAATCTCCTAACCCTTCTCTTGCTGTTTTTCTCCTCGCAGATCTTCGGACAGTACAACATCTGTCAGGAGACCAAGCAAATGATGTTGCCGCCCAATGCCACCGGAAATATCGATCACAATGCACGATCTGATACATTCGACATCGTCCATTATGATGTGACCCTTGACCTTACCCGTTTACCGAATCGGAATATCAAAGGTGTGGCGAGGATCGTTTTCATTCCCTTGAAAATGAACCTGACCCGCTTGAACCTGGATCTACTTGAGCTCCAGGTGGACAGTATTGATTTTCATGGACTTTCTGTGAGTTATTCACATAACGACACCCTCCTCGGAATTCAATTTCCGGGCTCACTGCCCATTGGTGTCCTGGATACCATCACCATTCATTACAGTGGGATCCCCGTTAAGGATCCGGCAAATTGGGGTGGGGTCCATCACGATACCTACACCTATAATTTGGGAGTGGGTTTTGGAAGTAATCCACATGTTATCGGGCGAGCCTGGCATCCTTGTTTTGACAATTTCGTCGAAAGGGCCACCTATAATCTTCATATCCTCTGTCGACAACCCCGAAAGGCCTATGCCAATGGTCTTCTGGTCAACTCTGGGATCGTCTCTGGAGATACAGCACGCTTCGACTGGCAACTGGACCAAAGCATTCCCACCTATCTGGCATCCTGGTCCGTGGCCAACTACGCAGAAGTTTCTGATACCTATCAGGGACTTTACGACACCATTCCGATCGTACTCGCTGCGCTTGCTTCAGACACCTCAGACCTCAAGGGATCCTTCCAAAATCTAAAGAATGTCCTTGTCAGCCTCGAAGCTCAATTCGGACCCTATCGATGGGACAAGGTGGGATATACCATGACCACCGTTGGAGCCATGGAACATGCTACCTCGATCCATTACCCGGTCAGTACGGTAGATGGAACCACCGCAGCCGAGGATCTGATGGTTCACGAATTGGCCCATCATTGGTTTGGCAATCTCATTACCTGTGGTTCTGCCGAAGAGATGTGGATCAATGAGGGGTGGGCGGAGTTTGTCAGTCATTATTACACAGAACCTCTGTATGGGCGGAATCAGTATGAGCTGATCGTTCAGAACAACGCCTCACTGGTACTTGACCAGGCACATGTGAATGACGGCGGTTTTCTGGCATTGGACAATGTTCCCTGGGATCAGACCTATGGGACCACCGTATACCAAAAGGGCGCAATGGTGGCGCATAATCTTCGAGGTTATCTTGGAGATACATTATTCTTTGATGCCGTAAAACAGGTAATGGCCCTGCATGCATTCGAAGCCTTATCGATCGATGACTTTAAGGTGGCCCTTGAAAATGCCAGTGGAAAAGATTTGGATCCCTTTTTCAGAGACTGGGTGGATCACCCTGGATTTCCGGTCTTCAGGATCGACTCTGTCCGAACTAGCCCCACTACTCTTTTCAATAAGGTACAGGTCGGGATATCCAATGCCAGCTATGGTACCAATCATATCCATAGGCAGATACCGGTGAATTTGGCTTTGCTGGACAGTAACGGATTCCCTACTCGCGTTTCCTTCAATTGGGGTGGAAATGATACGGTTGTCACCTTCTTCCTGCCCTCATGGATCCGCCGAGCTTATCTCTATCCCAACAATGAGGTCCTCACCGGAGTGACCCGGAACGAACTACAGAACTTTAGTACCGGAACGGAGGCATTGACCCGAACAAAGGCGATCATTTCGGGAGGCCCCAACACCCAACTGGACGAATTTGTGATCGAGTACCATTACAGTGGACCAAAAAGTACAGCGGTTCCGACCGGAGTTCGCCTTCATCCCGAACGATACTGGAGGATCTCAGGAATATTCACCCAAAATGAGGCCACTTTGAACCTTCCCTATCGAGGGGTTTCTGTCGATGACCCTGACCATGCCCTTTTAAAGGGTAGTGAAGATAGTATCCGGTTATTCTACAGGCAGGATGCCGCTTTTCCATGGGTAGAATACCCTCATTATACCAAACAGGGCGGATCTTCATTGGATAAGAAAGGGGTCATGGTTGTATCCAGAGTTGAGCCTGGGGACTATGTCTTTGCCAATACCGACCCAAATCTGTCCATTCCGGAACAGGGAGATCAAGGATTTCTGATCTTCCCCAATCCCACTGAGGGTAAACTGGTGATCACATGGAAGAGTGATCACCCGCCAAAGGGAGAGATCGAAGTCCATGACCTCAGGGGTCGATTGATCGATCGTTTTCCCATAATGGAAGGGCCTGAACAAGAGATCGAACTAACTGAAAAAGGCGTTTTCCTCGTTTCCGCCCTTGGAATGACCCAAAGGATCATTGTACAATAAAAAAGACCCGCCTTCTGGCGGGTCATTCTTTTCTAGGAATTTATCAATTGAGTCATTTGCTTTTCGATGGCCTGAATCTTCTCTTCGGCATCTGCCTTTTTCTTCCTTTCCATCTCGACCACCTTTTCCGGCGCACCGCTCACAAATTTCTCATTGCTTAACTTCTTGTCGACCATGGCCAAAAAGCCCCGGAGATACTCCAACTCCTTGTCGAGTTTTTCTCTTTCGGCTTCGATGTCAATGGCTCCGGTCAAGGGAATGAAGTATTCCTGCTTGTCCACTAGGATCGGTATCTGATTGCCGTCCATGGATTCTTTGGTGAAGGAGACGTTGGCCAACTTGGATACCACCGGGAATATCTTCTCGAAGGTACCATCAGAGTGGATCAACGTAAGCTCTTCTTTGGGTGATAGCCCCTTATCCTGACGGAAATTTCTGATCTCCGAAGTCAATGAGATCGCATGCTTGAACTCATTGATGACCTTCTGATCAAAAGTGCCTCCTTCTGGCCAGGCATTGAACATGATGGTCTGGGACTCGGGTCTTTCGGTCAGAAAATGCCAGATCTCCTCGGTGATGAAAGGCATGAAGGGATGAAGGATCCCCAGAAGCCTTTCGAAAAATTCGATGGTCTTGGTATGAGTCTGAGGATCGATGGGTGACCCATACGCGGGTTTGATCGCCTCGAGATACCACGAACAGAAATCATCCCAAACCAATTTATACGTGGCCATCAGGGCTTCTGAGATCCGGTATTTACCCATAAGGTCATTGATCTCACCCGTAGCCTGACCAAATCGATCTTCAAACCAGGCCATGGCCAGTTCTTCTGCCTTGCCGGGCTCTCGAGATCCATCAACGTTCCAACTCTTGACCAAACGAAAGGCATTCCAGATCTTATTGCTGAAATTCCTTCCCTGTTCACAAAGTTCCTCATCAAAAGGCAGGTCATTACCGGCAGGAGACGTTAAAAGCATTCCAACCCTCACCCCATCGGCTCCATACTTTCCGATAAGCTCGATCGGATCGGGAGAATTACCCAACGATTTGGACATCTTTCGCCCTTGCTTGTCACGAACGATCCCGGTCAGGTATACATTCGAGAAGGGCTTTTCACCCGCCCATTCATATCCTGCGATGATCATCCTTGCGACCCAGAAGAAAAGGATCTCCGGCGCTGTGACCAGGTCATTGGTGGGATAGTAATATTTGAACTCAGGATTCTCAGGATCCCTGATACCATCAAAAACGGCTATGGGCCATAACCAAGAGGAGAACCAGGTATCCACGACATCCTGATCCTGTTGAAGGTCTTGGACCTGAAGAGTAGTATCCCCACTTTTTTGACGCGCCAGTTCCAAGGCTTCACCCTCATTCATGGCAACGACAAAATCATCCGGGCCTTTACCGAAATACCAGGCGGGTATCTGGTGACCCCACCAAAGTTGGCGGCTGATACACCAATCGCGGACGTTTTCCATCCAATGGCGATAGGTATTCTTGAACTTTTCAGGGATCAGTCGAACCTCGTTGTTCATGACCGCATCCAGAGCAGGCCCTGAGATCTCTTTCATGGAAACGAACCATTGTAGGGAAAGCCTTGGTTCGATGATCGCTCCGGTCCTTTCGCTGGTCCCTACGCTGGTGGAATAATCCTCGACTTTTAAAAGATGACCTTTTTCTTCTAGCTCCTTGGCGATAGCTTTTCGAACCGCAAATCGATCCTGGCCCTGATAATGAAGTCCATGTTCATTCAAAGTTCCATCCGCATTCAGGATATCGATGGTCTCCAGACCGTGTCGCTTTCCGATCTCGTGGTCATTGACATCATGGGCGGGGGTGATCTTCAGACAACCCGTTCCGAATTCCATATCCACGTAACTATCCTCAATAATAGGGATGCTCCTTCCGGCGATGGGAACGATGGCTCGTTTTCCACGAAGATGGGCAAAGCGCTCATCCTTTGGATTGATACAAATGGCGGTATCACCTAGAATGGTCTCCGGCCGCGTGGTGGCGATGGTCAAATGATCCTCGGACCCCTCGATCTGATAGTTCAGATAATAGAGTTTTCCGTTGACATCCTTGTGGATGACCTCCTCATCGCTGACGGTGGTCTGCGCTTCTGGATCCCAGTTGACCATTCGGTTCCCACGATAGATCTTTCCCTTATTATAGAGATCCACGAAGACCTGAGTAACAGATTCGCTCCGTGCCTCATCCATGGTGAAGGCATTGCGACTCCAATCCAGGGAGGCTCCCAATTTTTTCAATTGTTCAAAGATGATACCCCCATGCTTCTCGGTCCAATCCCATGCATGTTGCAAGAACTCCTCCCTTGAAAGATCGGTCTTACGGATCCCTTCGCTTCGAAGCTTGGCGACAACCTTAGCCTCGGTGGCAATGGAGGCATGGTCGGTCCCTGGTACCCAACAGGCATTCTTTCCCTCCATCCTGGCCTTCCGGATCAAAACATCCTGAATGGTATTATTCAGCATATGCCCCATGTGGAGAACCCCAGTTACATTGGGTGGTGGAATAACAATAGTGAAAGGTTCCCGATCATCCGGAACCGACTCGAAGTAGCGATTATCGAGCCAATTTCTATACCACTTGGCCTCAACTTCCGCCGGGCTGTATTTACTTGGGATTTCCATCCTGAAAAACTTGAGATTTTTAACCGATTGGCAAAGGTACGGTCTTTGTGAGGTACCACAAAGCAGGGCTTTAAGGGTTCTTTAACTCAATCATCCCTTGAATCCTGCGGGGATTGGGTTATATTTGGCATACTTTTCGTTGCTAGTCAATAAAAAAATTCACTGATGAAAAAGTTATTATTAACCATTGCCGTCACTACTCTTGGGCTTTTTTCAGCTCAAGCTCAGGAAGAAACAAATTCGAATGCACCCCAGATCGTTTTTGAGCAGGAGACCATCGACTACGGAACCATCCCTCAAAATAGCAACGGGGAAAGGGAATTTCTCTTTACCAACACCGGTAAGGAGCCTTTGATCATTTCAAATGCCCGTGGAAGTTGCGGCTGTACAGTTCCTACTTGGCCGAAGGAGCCGATTGCACCCGGTGCACAAGGGGTCATCAAGGTAAAGTATGATACCAAGCGCGTAGGTCCTTTCCACAAGACCGTAACCCTTCAGACCAATGCAGCCACTCCAACCAAGGTGTTGACCATCAAAGGAAAAGTGGAACCTGCACCACAGGAAAAGACCACTCCTGAGAAAGAAGGTAAATCCAAGGTTTCCATGTAAACCTCAACAAAAAAGTTTTGCAACTTTGCCCCGCCCATCGCGGGGCTTTTTTATTGCCTAAAGTCAGAACTCATGCCTGAATTATCATACAAGGGTAAAGGAATGCCCGAGTCACCTATTCGGAAACTTGTGCCCTTTTCCGAAGAAGCCATTTCAAAGGGAAAGACCGTTTATCACCTCAATATCGGTCAACCGGACATCAAAACCCCTGAACAGGCAATGGACGAGGTTCGCGCCAGCCAATTGTCGGTTTTGGAATACTCCCACTCTGCTGGTTTTCCGAGTCTTCGGGAAGGCTTTGCTCAATATTATCAAAAGAATGGGATCCAGGTGGAACAAGATAATATCATCGTAGCCACCGGTGGTTCTGAAGCTTTGATGTTCGCCTTCGGATCGATCATGGATGCAGAGGATGAGATCATCATTCCCGAACCTTTCTATGCCAATTACAACGGATTTGCCATTGCCTCTGGAGTCAAGGTGATCCCTGTGAAGTCAACGATCGCGGAGAGCTTTTCCCTTCCTCCCATCGAGGAGTTTGAAAAGTTGATCACCCCAAAGACCAAGGCCATCCTCATTTGCAATCCCGGGAATCCCACCGGATACCTTTACTCGAAAGAAGAATTAGAGGTTTTGAAGGGTATTGTTCTCAAGCATGACCTATTTCTCATCGCCGATGAGGTCTACAGGGAGTTTGTGTATGATGGAAATAAACATACCAGTATCCTGACCCTGGACGGATTGGAAGAAAATGCCATTGTCATCGATTCCATCAGCAAGCGATATAGCATGTGTGGAGCTCGAATCGGCATGTTGGTCAGCCGGAATCGATTGGTGATGGCCACCGCATTGAAATTTGCTCAAGCTCGTCTCAGCCCACCAACCTTAGCACAGATCGCAGCTCTAGGAGCCTTGAAGACCCCTGATAGTTACTTTGAAGAGGTGATCACTGAATATACAGAACGACGCAATCTCCTGGTCGAAGGTTTGAATAAGATCCCCGGGGTCTTCTGTCCCACTCCAAAAGGGGCGTTCTATTGTGTGGCCGAATTCCCGGTGGATGATACTGATCGATTTGCCCAATGGTTACTTCAGTCCTTTGACCTAAATAGTGAAACAGTGATGATCGCTCCGGCTGCCGGATTCTATGCACAATCCGAATTGGGTATGCGGCAGGCAAGATTGGCATATGTTCTCAATCGCGAAGCATTGACAAAATGCCTCAAGATCCTCACTGCCGCTTTGGAGGTCTATCCTGGAAGGATCAACTAAAATGGCATTGGAGCTCAGGGAAAACATCTCATTTCGACCGTTCCATACCTTCGGACTGAAGGTCAGGGCCCGGTTTCTCATGATCGTTAAGACCGAAGACGAATTGATGGAGGCTCTTGAATTGCCTTTGGTCCGGAAGGAGCTGAAATTGATCCTGGGTGGAGGGAGCAACTTACTTCCGACCAAGGATATTGATGGGCTGGTCCTAAAAGTGGACATTCGAGGTAAGGAGGAGATCCCTGGCAAGGATCAGAATAATGTATGGGTTCGTTCCAAAGCCGGTGAGAACTGGCATCAATTGGTCCTTTGGACCCTTCAGAATGGTTGGGGTGGTTTGGAGAATCTCTCTCTTATTCCCGGCAATGTAGGTACTGCTCCCATTCAAAATATTGGCGCCTATGGGGTGGAGCTAAAGGACGTCATGGTACAATGTAACGGATTCTATCTCGACGGAACCCCTGCCACCTTCTCCAACGAAGAATGTCAATTTGGGTACAGGGACAGCATCTTCAAGAATGACCTGAAGGGAAAATTCATCATTACTGGTGTGGACTTTAAGCTCACGAGGAAGAACCACCTACTGAATACCAGTTATGGTGCCATCCGGACGGAATTGGAGCAAATGGGAATAACCGAACCTACTCCCTCGGATGTCAGCCGGGCTGTTATCCATATCCGTAAATCCAAACTTCCTGACCCGGCCCTTGTCGGAAATGCAGGTAGTTTTTTCAAAAATCCTGTGATCGAGGATCGGGAAATAGAGGAGATAAAATCGACCTATCCTGATCTGGTCTCTTATCCTGTCGGAAATGGAAGATCGAAGGTGGCAGCTGGATGGTTGATCGAAAAAGCGGGTTGGAAGGGAAAGGATCTCGGTGGATATGGAGTGAATCCGAATCAAGCTTTAGTGCTTGTCAATTATGGAGGAGCTACCGGTCCTCAAATGTGGGGACTTGCACTGGAAATCATTCAGGATATCCAATCAAAATTTGGGATCCAATTAGATCCAGAAGTAAACATATTGTGACAATTATCACCCCGTCAAACCATCCTAAACCTTTAGTTTTGCATCACGTTATTATGATACCATGTTTGCACTAAAGATCTTTTTGATTGCTGTTGTACTGATCGGCCTCGGTTTTGCCGGGATCGCCATAAAGATATGGGCGAAAAAGGATGGTGAATTCAGTGGGACCTGTGCCAGCCAGAGTCCTTTTTTGAATAAAGATGGGGAGCCATGTAGCTTCTGTGGTGCTACCCCGGAACAAAAGTGCAAGAACGAATCGACTTCAGCCGCTTGACCAAGCATAGCTGTTTTTCAATTTCTTATCAAATTTCTTGTCATCCTTTCCTTATTGAAACTTGGTGGTGAAGTAGATTTTTTTATTACTATTATCACCAATGTTAGGGTAGGTATCTTTTCTTTTTAATTTGGGGCTCTCAAACCTCAAATTTCAATTATGAAAAAAGTTCTACTCTCCCTTGCTCTTGTTGGAGCCGGTTTTGCTGCCAGCGCACAAAGTTTCAGCTTTGGGGCAAAACTCAACAACAACCTTTTCTTCTTTGACGAATCCCAAGGTGGGGCCAATTATGGAATTGGTCTTCTGGTAAGTGGCCAATATGCCTTGAATCGCGACGAGACCTTCAAACTGGGTCTTGAAACAGGATATATGTCCGGCTCCAAAGCAGATTTCTCAACGACTGTACCCTTTGGATTCAATGGAGAAACGATCACCTTTTCTGGGTACTCAAAGTTCGGGTATGTTCCTTTGAGAGCGACCGCTGGATACTATTTTGTTCAAAGGCGAAGTCCCTTTACACCTTACGTCCAAGCAGGGATTGGTGTAGCATTTGGAAGTACTAAATCTCACATGGATGGGATCGATCAAATTCCAGGATTCCCTCCCGGATATTCTTTTCCAGAAATGGATGGAAAGGAAGGATGGACCGGGTTCAACTTCGTTCCAAGATTAGGATTCAACTACAATATGGGTGGAAGTGCAGATCTGGATGTCTACCTTGGTGGTAATTTACTGAGCGTTACTCAGGTCGCAACTACCACGGATACGCAGAGCGGTACGACCACAACTGAAAAATCCACTTCAACTGAATTTGCACTGCAATTCGGTGTAGGTATCAATTTTGGTACCGGCGGTGGACGTCGTCGTTAATTCGATCCAAAAAATGAAGGACCCGGGTATATCCCGGGTTTTTTTATTTCTTGAGATTCACAAATCCCTCAGTGGACCATTCTTTCCAATTCCCCTCTTCATCACTGAAGATGAGAAGCGCTTCCAGATCCTCTCGTTGACCTAAAAAGGCTTGGGCCTTATACACCCCCATGACCATGGAGGCGGTCGCGTATGCATCTGCGTCGGTCGCATTGGGTCCGATCACAGTAACGCTGAGTAGATTGTTCCGAACCGGAAATCCGGTAACAGGATCGATAGTATGTTGAAACTTCATTCCGGTTTGTTCGTCCACCCAGAACTTTCGGTAATTTCCACTGGTGGCCAATGCTCGGTCAGGAAGCTCGACAATGGCCTGGAATCGATCCGCCTGGATCTGTTCAGCGGGTTTGTCGATCCCGATTCTCCAGATACGATCGTTTATATTCTTCCCGAGACACCTTACCTCTCCACCGATCTCAACCATGTAATTCCCAATCCCCTTTTGGCGGAGAAAATCAGCAACGACATCAACCGAATATCCCTGGGCAATGGCATTGGGATCCAGCATATACCCGGGATCCAGATAAATGGCTTCCTTCCAGCGGTGAATACCTCCTACCCCAATGACCTTTAAAAGGGATCTCACGGTGGCCGAATCAGGTCGATCCACCTTTTCCTTTCCAAATCCCCAGGCACGGATCAGTGGAGCCAAGGTAATATCAAATGTCCCTCCAGTTTCACGGCTTATCTCGACCGAACGCCGAATGACCTTGTCCAAATGAATATCCGGTGAGACTGTATCCCCTTCATTGAGAGAAACGATCAGGCTATTCTCATTCCACAGCGAATGCGATTGATCGATATCGAGAAGGATACTATCAATGGAGGGCTTGAAATTTCGATGCAGGGAATCCACATAACTGATCGAATAGGTCGTTCCCTGAGTGAATCCCGAAATGGTCAATTGCTCCAGATCCACAGGATCTGAACACCCAATAATTGACAGAGATAATAAGGCGAACAGGATCTTCTTCATCATGATCTGAATATAAAAAAACCCCGCATGAGCGGGGTTATAGGTTTAGGAGGATCAACCTCCAAAGTCGTCAAATGAAACGTTCTCTGGTGGAACACCCCATTCATCACACATTTTCAATACTGCGGCGTTCATCAATGGAGGGCCACAGAAATAGAATTCAATATCCTCGGGGGCATCGTGATGCGAAAGGTAATTGTCGATCAGAGCCTGATGAACGAATCCGGTGAATCCATCGCCTTTCTCATCATTGATATCCTTTTTGGGATTCCAATTATCCTCTGGGAGTGGTTCAGAGAGGACCACATAGAACTTGAAGTTGGGGAACTCCCTTTCAATATTCTGGAAATCTTCCAAATAGAAGAGCTCGCGACGGCTACGACCTCCGTACCAGTAAGAGACCTTACGGCCGGTCTTCAAAGTGTGGAACAAGTGGAAAAGATGGGAACGCATGGGAGCCATTCCTGCACCACCTCCAATATAGATCATCTCGGCATCGGTATCCTTGATGAAGAATTCTCCATAAGGGCCTGAAATGGTCACCTTATCTCCTGGCTTACGGGAGAATACGTAAGAGGAACAGATCCCTGGATTCACATTCATCCATGCATTCTTCGCACGATCCCATGGTGGGGTAGCAATACGAATATTCAACATGATGATGTTCCCTTCAGCAGGGTGATTGGCCATAGAATAGGCGCGG
>JAJLJK010000009.1:0-1377 GCA_033844885.1 Bacteroidota bacterium
CCGCGCCTATTCTATGGCCAATCACCCTGCTGAAGGGAACATCATCATGTTGAATATTCGTATTGCTACCCCACCATGGGATCGTGCGAAGAATGCATGGATGAATGTGAATCCAGGGATCTGTTCCTCTTACGTATTCTCACGTAAACCAGGCGATAAGGTGACCATTTCAGGCCCTTATGGAGAATTCTTCATCAAGGATACCGATGCCGAGATGATCTACATTGGAGGTGGTGCAGGAATGGCTCCAATGCGTTCCCATCTTTTCCACTTGTTTCACACCTTGAAGACCGGCCGTAAGGTCTCTTACTGGTACGGAGGTCGTAGCCGTCGTGAGCTCTTCTATTTGGAAGATTTCCAGAATATTGAAAGGGAGTTCCCCAACTTCAAGTTCTATGTGGTCCTCTCTGAACCACTCCCAGAGGACAATTGGACTCCCAAAAAGGATATCAACGATGAGAAAGGTGACGGATTCACCGGATTCGTGCACCAGGCTCTGATCGATAATTACCTTTCGCATCACGATGCCCCCGAGGATATTGAATTCTATTTCTGTGGACCTCCATTGATGAATGCCGCAGTATTGAAAATGTGTGATGAATGGGGTGTTCCACCAGAGAACGTTTCATTTGACGACTTTGGAGGTTGATCCTCCTCAACCAATAACCCCGCTCATGCGGGGTTTTTTTATATTCAGATCATGATGAAGAAGATCCTGTTCGCTTTATTACCTCTGTCAATTATTGGGTGTTCAGATCCTGTGGATCTGGAGCAATTGACCATTTCGGGATTCACTCAGGGAACGACCTATTCGATCAGTTATGTGGACTCTCTGCATCGAAATTTCAAGCCCTCCATTGATAGTATCCTTCTCGATATAGATCAATCGCTTTCGCTGTGGAATGAGAATAGCCTGATCGTTTCTCTTAATGAAGGGGATACGGTCTCACCGGATATTCATTTGGACAAGGTCATTCGGCGTTCGGTCGAGATCAGCCGCGAAACTGGAGGGACATTTGATATTACCTTGGCTCCACTGATCCGTGCCTGGGGATTTGGAAAGGAAAAGGTGGATCGACCTGATTCGGCCACTGTGAGATCCCTTTTAAAGGTCATTGGAGTAGGAGGTATACACCGCTGGAAGGAAGCCATTTATCTGGATCCCGGGTATATGCTGGATCCCAATGCCATTGCCCAGGGATATTCGGTTGATGTCGTGGCTGATTTTCTCCGCCAAAAGGGGATTGGGAATTACATGGTTGAGATCGGTGGAGAGGTAAGGTGTCTCGGGAAGAATATCAACGATCGTATCTGGAGAATCGGGATCGACAAGCCCGCTGAACAGATCCAGGCGGATCGATTTCAGGCCATTGTCGA
>JAJLJK010000010.1:0-1335 GCA_033844885.1 Bacteroidota bacterium
GAAATTTCTTTGTATTTGATATATATTTTCAATACCCAAAGACGTTGATACCTAAAACCCTCCGGCTATGAAAAATCAGATCCAGGTAGCGATCGTACTCATGATCATTCTTGCTATCGTCACCTTTGCATACACCTTTACCTCATGATCGTATCTTTGTCCGAGTAGTCGGATAACATGAAACGATTTGCCCTTTTTTTGAGCGCCCTGGTCCTTTTGATGTGGGGCTTAGGCTTCTTTTTACGCCATTCTGAGAACCCTTGGTTGTCTAAGATCTTTCCATTGGGTTGGCTGATATTCACATTCCTATGGATCCCTTTCTTCCTGATCTACGCATACGATCGGAAGCAAAGACGGAAGGAACAGGTCGATCAGGAGAACGGCCAGGAAGGGTGAACAATGAAGAACCTGATCAACTCTCCCTCAGGACCAGTCCATTCTCCTTCAACCGATCCTCTGGAAGTCGAGAAATAATTACTTAATTGATCGTTTAACTCGATTGACGTCATTGTCGGAGTACCGCTTTCCGGGCCACTCATCCAATCGAATCGATCCGCCGAAAGGCGAATCCTGCCGCCCTGCCCCAGCGGGAAGGGACCACTCTCCTTCCATTTCCACCAAACTCCACGCTGGGTGTCACGACAAAGAGGCAAATGATCGGGAAGCTCTTTCTGAAAAAGAGGATAATATAACCGACCGAGGACCCAGGCCCCTACCCTTCCCGAAGTGGTTATCGCCTTGACATGCTCTTCTGCCCGGGGAATCTGTCCTTCCTGAATGCGTTGATATTTATCCTCAAATCGATCTGAACCGTTGGGTGAGCAAAATTTTGCACTGTAGGGGTCCCAGAGGTAGAATTTCACGGCGAGCTCCAAAGCC
This sequence comes from Bacteroidota bacterium, assembly GCA_033844885.1. Lineage (GTDB taxonomy): Bacteria > Bacteroidota > Bacteroidia > Flavobacteriales > Schleiferiaceae > JAJLJK01. The sequence continues at coordinate 880 of JAJLJK010000010.1, forward strand.
ATGATGAGGGTTCCTTCCCTGACCACCAAATCCACCTCGCCAACCGTTCGTCTTTTATCAAGGAGGGATACATTCTGTTGCATGACCTCTAACCCATTCAACTTCAAGTAACAGGATACCAATTCCTCAAAATAAATTCCCAGCTTCCTGTGTTCTTTGGTAAGAAGGTCGCCAAGTTCGTCCTCTGAGCCATTCAATGCACTTATTTTTCGCTGGATCCCCTTTCGGGGGATGGAGTACAATTCCTGAAAAAGACGAAAACGAGGCCCACAAAGAAGCTCCGAACCCTCAGTCAACCAAAGCAGATCGGATTTAATTTTTGAAATTGCCAACATGTTCATACTACCTCGGCTCCAAATTATTGTTTTCATTCTGATCCTGATGGCAGGAATGGAATGGGGAGGGGCTCCGGGAGTGATCCTGGCAGCCGTGATAGGGGTATTTATCGCCAGCAAA
>JAJLJK010000011.1:0-1309 GCA_033844885.1 Bacteroidota bacterium
CCCGCTCTGTACCCTTACCAGACGGTTCTCAACGGAGAGCAAGGATTTCAGACGGAAATGACCTACCTGTTTCCTCGTGGATCCATTCTGGGAGGAAAATACGGAACAAACCTCGCGGTCAATTTCGCATATGCAGGATCCTTATATAAGGAACCCATTCCCAAGACGGATACATTGAACTATGTCCAGAATGGATATAATACGGAGTGGTTCAAACAAGGACAGATCAACTATTACCAGGATTTCAATATCGAGGTAAAAAAGAAGATCAATAAGGATCTGAAGGTCATCGCCACGTATTACAACATGATCTACAACTTCGCTACTCTTCAGGATGGCGTTAAAGATGAGACCTTATTGACCGATCCAGAGGCAAGAGATAACCTGTTCATCAATGCCGGGGTGATCGAGATCCAGTACAAACTTTCCAATCGTCATTTCCTTCGCTCAGAGATCCAAGGGCTCTTTGTGACCCAAGACAAGGGAGCCGATGTCGCTGATAATCGCGGAGACCTCGCAATGGTACTGGTAGAGTATAGCATCTCTCCTCATTGGAGTTTTGGTCTACAGGACATCTATAACTTTGGGAATCCAGATCCCGACAGAAGACTTCATTACCCATTGGGGTCTGTCACATATGTGCAGGGCACTACTCGCGTTCAGTTGACCTATGGAAGGCAACAGCAAGGGATCTTCTGCGTTGGTGGAGTATGTCGTGTGGTTCCACCTTCCAATGGAGTTGCCTTGAGTGTCACGACGAATTTTTAGACATTTGATGTATGAAAAGGTCGATTCTTTTTACCGCTTTTCTTCTTTTGGCCGGGTTGTGGTCCTGCAACAAGATCGATGACCCTATCAAGGATACAAATGGTGGTGGTAACCCACCCCCGGAAGAGACGCTTCAGAAATTTTTGGTGGAGGATTACACAGGTGTGAAGTGTAAGAACTGCCCGGATGCCGCCAAAAAATTAAAGGAACTGGAGGATGCCTTTGGAGATCGCATCGTTGGGATCGCGGTTCACGGTGGATTTTTCAGCCCGGACAACAATCCCGATTATCCTTTGGTCCTTCATAACCAGTACAGTCTGGATTGGGTGAACTTCTTCGGGATCAATGGATGGCCGATCGGTATGGTCAATCGATATGATTACCCTCCTCCCGGGAACCTCAAATCACCCGGAACCTGGGCAACGCTTGTCAATGACCATATTGATGATGAGCCCAAGGCAAGGATCGAGCTCTCAGCGACTTATGACACGGTTTTAAGAGAAGTGACCATTAACTCTGACCTATCCTTTCTTTCGACCTA
>JAJLJK010000012.1:0-7022 GCA_033844885.1 Bacteroidota bacterium
AATAGTTCTTCCAGGTAAACCCGGCCGTTTCGGTAGCACCACCAACCTACCCAAAGGATCAAAAAGAGTGTGGGAGGGAAGTAGATGACCAGAGATGCGATCTTGTAATTCATTTTTTAGAAGTTTCAGAAAAAAATGAAAGATATGGGGTAAATTTTTTTACTTTTTTATCAGGGCCATGAGAGACTTATAGAACCAATTCCGATCAGAGCGGATGAAGCGATCGAGAGTGGATTGGATACGCTGGGTGAAATCCTCAAGGTCTGTGACCACGGTCTTGAAGTGGTCAGCCTCCTCGGTATTTTCGTCCACTTGTTTAAGTTCTGATAGGGTTTGGATCACGGGCTCCAATTCTCTTTTCCTTCTTTCTTCAGCGATCTTTCGAGCCATTTCCCAAATATCCTTTCCGGCTTGGAAGAATTCCTTCCTTTCGCCTGGGACCAGTTGTTTTCGAACCAATCCCCAATCGATCAAAGCGCGAATATTCATGTTGGCGTTTCCTCTCGATATCTGCAACTCCTCCATAATATCCTCGGTGCTCAAAGGTTTATTGGACACCAGAAGCAGAGCATGGATCTGAGACATGGTTCGGTTGATCCCCCAACTGCTACCAAGGGATCCCCAAGTCTGAATGAATTCTTCTTTTGCCTGATCGAGTTTCATAATCCAAAGATATAAATAGTTCCCATATTTTCAATAAGTTCTGAAAAATAAATTTTTTCAAGATCTTTCTATTTGATATGCCTTTGGTGACTTTGGTTACGAAATGGAGGGGAATTCGTACGTAATTTCATTCCAAATTCCAGACCATGAGATCATCCATAACCTTACTAGCAGCAGGATTGGTCTTCCTGACTTGGGGATGCGAAAAGGACAAGGATCCCACGCCTCCACCTACCAACAACGGACTATTGACCCAGGCCGAATCCGATCATCTTATTTTGATGAGGGAGGAGGAGAAAATGGCGAGAGATCTTTATCTCGCCTTCAAGGCACTTTGGAATTCTCAGCAATTCGCAAACATTTCTGCAAGTGAACAGACCCACATGGACCTTTGTCTTGTGGAGATCCAAAAGTTTGGATTGACCGATCCGGTGGAAGGATTTATTGAGGGTGACTTTCCCTCAGCAGGAATGCAACAGATCTATGACGATTTTCTGGCTATCGGTCAGCAATCAGAGGTCAAGGCTCTAGAGCAGGGGGCAGAGGTCGAAGAGATCGATATCCTCGATCTTCAGAATGGGTTGGATAATTTCATTGAGCACCCGGATCTGGTGTTGCTGTATTCCAACCTTCAAAAAGCCTCCAGAAATCACCTTCGGGCATTTTATTCAGGTCTGCAGTTGCGTGGAGTCACCTACGTTCCACGACATATGTCTCAGGCAGATTTCGATCTTATTGTCAACTCACCACACGAGCATTAGAACAAAAAACACCTTCGATAGGTTTTAGGATTCATAGGTTAGGTTTGGTTGAAGTCCCGCACTCTACGGAGGCGGGGCTTTCCTTTTTTAAAAGGCCAGGCCGAACATTAGCGATGTGGTGAAGACCCTCATTTTCCGACCATTCTCAGGAAATCCCTTGATCTGCTCATATCGTAGTCCCCAATATCCATTTCCCTTGTAGCTGAATCGTTTCCTTGCTGCAACTGACCACATTTCGGCCTTTGAATAATCCTTTTCGAGGGATGGATTCCATTCCACGGTCACTGAAAAGGGGTCGATCATGACAAAACCGGCGATCACACCGGATAAGGAATATCCAAAATTGTAATCCAACAGGTCGGTCACGGGGTCGAGATGGACCCGGTAATACCATCGGATCCCAAATTTTTTCCAATCATCCATTCGATACTCAGCCTGGAAACCATAGTTCAGATCCACCCAATATCCAAATCGGGTCTTATCCACCGGACCAAAGCTGACAATATCTTCCGTACCGTACACGCCACCTTTCCCGATCACCACATCTCCATTATCGTCGATGATGTCATATGCTTTTGAATAGACCCTTCCAATTCCGGCTCCAATCCTGAAGTAGTCTCCTATCATGAATTTCGATTCGGAGAATAGAAAGCCAAGAAGTGATCCATCAAAGGCTTGAAGATAGATTCCCGTATTGTGATACCGTTCAGGATTGGACATCCCCATGCGATAAACGGTGTCCGGACGGTAATTCTCATAACTCGCGGTTGTATGGATCAACCATATCCCTACATCCACCGTCTGTGACGAAACGGGGATAGAGCTCAAAAAAAGCCCTGTTATTAGCAGGGCTTTTCTAAAAGTTGGCAAATGACGGGTCATCAGAATGTATTGAATCTCGTAGCGGTCTTTTTGTCGAATACAATGAAATAAGAACCATCAGGGGCAAAATGGGGATAAGGAGTATCTTTTTGTTTTGCCAGAAGTTCACCATTCTTGCGGTTGATCTGAACAAATTCACGAAGATCATTTCCATCTTTCCCTACCCAGATCAAGTCAAGGGTTCCGTACGTTACTCCGAGGAGGTACTTGTCGACTCGGGTGGAGAAATTGAGGGTCCCAGAATTGGGGTTTACCGAAGAAAGCCCCTCTTCTGCCACGATCAATAATTGATCGTTGTCCTTGTCATATTCCAATAAGATGGCGTCCCCTGTCTTGAGTTTCTTGATCTCTGTGGATCGGATCTCCTTTCCTGTTTTCGGATCAAGGGCCATCAATGCTTTTTTGCCGAAGGCAAAGACCGTGTTCTTTTCCAGGACGATATTGGAGATCTTGTCTCCGAAATCATCGGTCAATTGCTTTTTTATTTTCTGGGTATTCCAAAGTTCCTGACCTGTTTCGGGGTCGAGGGCCAGGATCCCGTAATTGCCCTTGAGATCGTTCTTGATCATGCAATCGCCATTGCCATTCATGACCTCCTGAAGGAGATACCCTCCGAGTTGACAGATCAGGACGCCGTCCACCAAACCCATATTTGGAACCACGTCATCCTTTTTCAATTCAGATGACCTCCATACCTCTTTACCGGATTTGAGATCCAACCGTTTGATGACCTTCTCACCTTTTGAGAGGTCTGCCAGAAATATGGCATCATCGGTAATGACCGGAATACTTGCCATGTGAAGGGTCTGCTTTGCTGTTAAGCCAAAACTTTTATCACTGGTGTCAAAGGTGGTGGTCCAAAGGACATTTCCATTTTTGAGATCAATGGCCACGATCCCTTCTCCCACCACAAAGAGGATATCCCCCTTAAGGATCGCGTCGACGTAGACGGCAGCAGCATGGGTATTGTAATTGAACCATTTTCCAGAAGCGAGTTTGGAGCCGCAAAGTTTTTGGACCGCCTTTAAGTCGTATTGTTGTTGCCAGGTCACATTACAATTCTTGATGCGTGTCACCCGTACCTTGCCCATATCAGAGGTGATCTTAAAGGCGACATCCACTCTGAGGATATCCCCATTCTCAAGGACATTCCGGAATTTTGCCTGGTAGTCATTCCCCTCGTAGATCCTTAGGTCGCAAATAGGTGAGGGCACGGTTTTTCCAGTTCTCAGGTCAATGAAGTTTCCTGATGTCGGATCGGTAAAACCTTGCACGGTATCGGTGAAATAGGGTCTGATGGCGGTTTCAAAGGATTCGAGATCACCCATTTCGCTGGTCTTCCAAAGAAGTTCGCCAGAGCGATCATCAAGAAAGAATTTATGGCAGGGTTTCTTTTTCGATGCTTCTGAGTAGACAAGAAGGACATGACTCTTAGGAAAATGCCTTTTCCATGCGAGTTCTTCCTCTCCGAGGCTATTGGCATAATTAACTGTCCATACCGGACTTCCATCCTCGGTCTTCATTGCGGCTGCCTCTTCATCATTGGCAATAATGATAAGGTCATGATCGTAGGAGAAGGTTTTTATTCCGTCGGCTTTTATGGGAAACTTGGCCTCGTAAGCAACCGGGAATTTTGGCTGTGCGAATAGGATCGCAGATGAAATAAGTAGAAGTGGGAGAAGGAATCGTTTCATTTTTTTGATTTTTCAAGGATGTTGAATACAAATGATGGAGGAATGGGTCTTTCCTCCTTTTGAAAGGGTCAATAGGTAAATTCCATTGGGAATGGCATGGGTATCTAGAGCGGATCCGTGAATGGAAACGGAGTATTCTCTTCCCATTAGGTCTAGAACCCGGATGTCGTAGTCATCCAATGTGCCGTTCATCCGGAAATATTCATCGGCGGGAATAGGCCCCATGATCGATGGAAAATGATCGTTTTCCTCCGTCAGACCAAGGTTGGTTGGCACGGTGACTATAATGATATTATTATCTGTATCGATCTGAAGAAGAGGAAAAATGGGGTTGACATGGTAGTAAACCACATTACTCGTACTGTTGGACGAAGTGATCCGAACTACATTCTGATTCGTTCCCAGACTCGTTATCAATGTGCCATACGCATCATAGGTTCGGGTCACGGTACCGGATCCACCATCGGTTCGGGCCCATGGATCTGAAAAGGAGTCTAAATAGTTGAAAGGGAACTTAAGTCCTTGTTTGGGATTGGGAGTGTAGATCTTACCTGGATTCCCTGAGCTCACATTTTCGGCCAAGGTGAACATACTCACACTATCCGTGATGTTGTAGTTGTAGGAGTTCTGCTGTCCGGTGACCTGTAATTCATAGCAAAAATTAGCGGTCGGATAGCTCGATTGAAAAGGCGTAGAGCTACAGTCCACAAAAGAAAAGGTCCCCATTTTGGTGAGGCTTATCGATGAGAAATCCCAGGTCTGGTTGGGGCCTGAACCCCCGGGAGGTGCAATGGATCCAACATATAGGTCGAGACTCAGTCCATTGCTGGGCTGAGAGGTATAAAGAAGGGAGGGTTGAGCCCAAAGGGACATGCTTGCTGCACTGAGCAAGAGGGAGATCAAAAGCTTCATGGTCTGGTAGTTTGGTTGATACCAAGCTACGTGTGTTCAAGAGGCGATTCAATCACATCTTTGTGTGATGTTCATGATCTCTTAAAGATGCCGAAAGCCTTGTTCACGGCCTCCGTTCTACTGCGAACTTGAAGTTTTTCGTAAATGTGACGGATGTGGGTCCTTACGGTATCAAGGCTGATCCCAAGTTTGTGTGAAACTTCCTTATACATCTCCCCATGCGCCAAAAGTTCCAGGATCTCTTTTTCTCTAGGAGTTAGGTCGGGTAGGGTAGTTTCCTTTTCGGAAGGCCAAAAAGACTGAATGACCATCCTGCTTATGGCTGGCGAAAGTGGGCTTCCTCCACGAGCGATCTCTCGGATGCAATCAGCATAGTTGCTGCCCGAGCTGGCCTTGAGAATATATCCTGTGGCTCCGGCCTTAAGACTTTCAAAGACCTTCTCACTTTCTTCAAAGACCGTGATGACCATGAATTGGATCAAAGGGAATTTGGGTTTTAGCTCTCTGATCAGGTCGATCCCGGATTCATTTCCAAGTTGGATGTCAACCAGAACCACATTGGGGAGATGCTCAAGGATGCCTGCCCTGGCGGAGGACAGGTCTCTCCATTTACCTATGCATTTCAATCCATCCTCACGGTCGAGAATGAAGCACAGGTTCTCACGAACGTGATCATCATCCTCCAGGATCCCGAATCTGATGAGTGGGCTATTCATACACATTGAAAAATTTGAGGACTATGGTAGTTCCGGCTTCCTGATGACTGATGGACAATTCTCCATCGAGATCTTTCACTCTTCTTTCAAGGAAAGACAATCCTCTTCCGGTTGAATTCTCTGTTCTTACAAATCCCTGTCCATCGTCAATGACGGTAAGTTGGATCATTTTCTGATGGTTTTCGAGCTCGATGGAGACCTTTTTTGCGTTGGCATGTTTAAGGATATTATTGACAAGCTCTTTCACCGCGCGGAAGAGTAATTGTCGGACCCTGGGATCAAGGGTGTCAGGTACCGAAACCCCACTAGTTCGGAATTCCCATTGAAGTGGTAGGTTCTCCAGGTAATTTCCGAGATACTGACGGATCTTCAAACTCAGGCTATCGAAATCGTCCTTTTCAGGATCGGTAGCCCAGACAATGTCCTTCAAATGGATGGTAGCCTCTCTTGCTTGATGAGCCAATCGACGTAGATCTACCTCGGCCTCTGGATGTTCATAGGCCATTCTTTCACCATTTAGCGCAAGCCGGGTAAGGGTCGCTCCAAGGTCATCATGAAGGCTTGACGCAAGATCAAGTCGAGCCTTTTCAAGAGCCCTTTCCATTTGCCGTCGAGCTTCTCTTCGTTCTTCCCTTCGTCTAATGAAAAGGAACATCACCAGAGTGATCATTCCGAAAAGGAAGATGGACACCAACGCCAGGAACCACCATGTTTTGTAAAAGGGGGGACGGATCCGTAACTGTAACAGGTTCTCGGTCGGCCCCCAGATCTCGCCGGGGTATCGTGCTTTTGCTAGAACATGATAGGACCCGGGTTCCAATGCTTGAACATGGACCGTTCTTGAGTCCTTGAGAATGGTCCAAAGAGAATCTCTGCGATTCTGAATACAGTAGGCATATTGAATGATGTCTGTTTTTGAATTCCTTCCAACCCCTAAATGGATATCGAGCATGCAGTCTTCATAGTCCAAAATGACCGGTTCAAAGGATGGAAGTTTCTTTCCCAAGTTTTCAATCCCTACCACCTTGGGTCTCAATCGTGTTTCGTTGAAATTCCATTGATCAGGATCCACGAGATTGACTCCTTCTGTTCCTCCAAAAAATTGGTCGTTGTTCAACAGTTTGATCGATGCCCCCAAACTGAATTCTAAAGACTGAATGCCTGTTCCCTCGCCAATATGAATGGGGTATTGATCAAGATCAGAATAGACCCACAGGCCTTGATCGCTCGTCATCCAATACCGGCCTTGGTCATCCTTGAGAATATCATAGATAAAAGGTTCCGAATCATATTTTGGAAAGGGTAACCGGGTCAACTTTCCGGAAGGAGGAAGATAGAGGTATGCCCCACGATTGGTACCCACGATCCATTGATTCCCTTCATTATGAATGGAA
>JAJLJK010000013.1:0-3364 GCA_033844885.1 Bacteroidota bacterium
CACATGTGAATACCTTCCGGCCAATTCCCAATTACTCTTGAAACAATAACTCCCTTGTGCCGTGATACCCCATCCGGTGTAGAATGAGTTGATACGGTCCATATTGGAATCAAAAAGGATCGGTTGATCCGCTGATTTCAACGCATATTCTGACAAAATGGACCATCCTTGATACTTCCAAATCATATCGACAAACCAGGTAGAAAGGGATTGCATGTACAATTGGCCATTCTCGTCCAACAGGTAACTCCCCTGATTGCCTCGCTGACGAACAGCGTGATCGTTCAAGTCATAGGTGACCCCAATGGATAGCTTCTGGGTCTCTTGTCGCTCCAGGTCGCCTTCCGAATAATCTCCTTTTCCCTTGAAAGCCCCAAAAGGAAGGTATTCAGCTCTCAAGGTATATTCAAGTCCGCCGGCATTATTATCCGTGATATTTCTCCCCTCACCCATGGAAATAGCTGCAGCCAATTTAATGGGATTCTCACCGATCTTCTTGTTCATATGAAGCTGGAATCCCATATCCCTGTCGATATTGAATCGACCATTCACGATGGATCGATCCACAAATTGAAGCTTTTGAGAGGATATGACACGTTCACGATTTCCAGGAAGTTTGGTTTGTCCGAACCACAAAAAATATCCAGGAGCGAATTCATATTTGATGACGGCGTCCAGTATCAATCTGGCTCCAAAACTGGTCTGCTCTCCGGTACCCCCGAGATTTCGGTTTCCAAGTGCCAGCTCTAATTTGTACACCCATCTAGGATCAAAGACGTGACCATCGAACTTCAACCGCGCTCGTCGGACACTCATGGAAACCTCATCCAGATCTGGATTGGTCAACCTTTCAAAATCGCGGTAATTAAGGGTGAAAAGAGGTTGAATTCTAACTCCGAATTTCAAGCTGGCACTATTGTCCTTAGCGGTGAAACGCAGACCTTTTTCAACAGAGAATTGACTTTTCGGCTCTTCCTGTGCTTGAACAGGTTGAACCTCCCAGATCCCAAATAGGATGAGGGCAGTGAAACAAATTTTGCGCATGGGTTGGATTCCGATAATTCCAGCGCAAAGTTTGTTATTTCTTTAAGAAATCGTTAACGAAATGTAAATTTTCTACTTCGCGAATTCGAAATACACATCATGGATCCTACGGACCACCGCGACAATATCCTTGGTTTCTAATAGGATCCGGGTCTGAAGGGACGCCAGTCGATTGCTCAAATGACCTTTCTGTATCTCAATGATCTGCTTATCAAGACTTTCATTGATGAATTGTACCAACTGGTCTTTTTGATCGCGGATATCCTGATTCTTCTCCAACTCAATATTCTCAATACTCCGAACCACCTTATCGATATAAGCAGAGGTTCTCCTTTCCAATTCGATCAATGTGTCAATGAATTCCCGATTGGGAAGAGAGTGGTGATTCAATACGTGGTTGGTGCAGCTTTCGCTGATGAGGGACGCACTTTGGTAGAGGTCCTGCATCAGGTCAAAGACAAGAAGGTAGGTTCGACCTGCTTCCAGCTCGCCTTCATCCATCTTCTTGACGTACTTGATGATCTTGCCCTCTAGTTTCTCACTTTGTTTCCTAAGCTTTTTGATCTCATCCTGACTGCGCAGTAGAACATCGCGATTCTGCCCAATGAGGGATTTGATACTTAGGGCTGTCACCTTCCGAACAGAACGTAAATTACGGGTGGTATTGATCTTGCTCTCGGTCACCACTTCACGGATATCAGAGATGGCCTTGCTGAACATGGCCTTGGTCTCTTCCTCTTCCTTCGATTTTCTCTTAAAGGTGATATGGCTCCTTACCAGCATGAACGCTGCAAATACCGCCACAATGAAGACTCCGGCCATTCCGGTCTGATACAGGATCAAACCAAAGATCGCTGAGGCAAAGAAAGCGATGACCGCTGTCATCAGCCAACCAAGGATCACATTGATCACACCAGCAACCCTGTAAACCGCACTTTCTCTACCCCAAGCACGATCCGAGAGTGAGGTTCCCATGGCCACCATGAAAGAGACATAGGTGGTGGAAAGAGGCATTTTCTGTGAGGTGGCATAACTGATCAGGATACTGGCCACAACAAGATTCACCGAAGCACGAACCAGGTCGAATGCAGGTGCATCCGCATCGTCAATATTCTTCAGGGAACGTTTGCTGAAACGTCCTTCAACCTTGGTTAGCATGGAGGAAGGCAAAGCTGAACTGACACCTTCGCTGATCCTCATCACACCCCCTACCAAAAAGCGGGAAAACGCGTTGGACCTGAAGTTCTCGTCTCCATCATCCTGACGCCCAAGGCTGACCTCGGTTTCGGTAACCTTTTTGGCCTTGGCCGAGAACCACAGAGTAACAACCATGATGGCTCCGGAACCCAGCAGGAGAATATTTGGTGTGGCCACCTTTTCTGTAAGGGCCGTCATAAAGAACTCATTGGCTGGAACCCCTGATTCCAACCACGCATTATGGCTGATGAACCCGGCAACGGAAACCCCAATGAAATTCACAAGGTCATTCCCTGCAAAGGCCATGGCAAGAGCAAAGGTACCCATGAGTACAATCACCTTGAGGGGATTGATCTTAAAGGCTGACATCAGGATCTGAACGATGATCCCCCAGAATACAAATGAGGCCAAAATGATGACCAGGGTGTGTTCCAGGATCCATTCCGTGGTCTCTTTGGAGATGATCGAACTGCCTTTGGCACCCTTGATGATCAAAAAGTATGTGATGGCTGTAATGGCAAGTCCACTAAAGACCGATCCCCATTTGGGAAGGGATTTATGCAGGTCAAATGAAAAAGCCAGACGAATGAAGTATTGGATGAGTGATCCTGTCGCAAAGGCTATGAAGACCGAAAGAAATATTCCGGAAATGATCTTTATCGCACTGCTGAAATTCAAGAAACTATCAAAATTGGTCAGGCTCAACCCGCGGTCATTTGCGGTAAGGATCCCCACAATGAAGGCTGCCCCCAACAATTCGAACACGATGGAAACAGTGGTCGATGTGGGAAGGCCTAGCGAATTATATAGATCCAACAGAATGATGTCGGTAAGCATGACCGCCAAAAACAGGATCATGATCTTGTCGAAGGTGAAGAATTCAGGATTGAAAATCCCTTTTCTTGCCACCTCCATCATTCCTGAGCTAAAGGTGGTCCCCACAAGGATACCAAGACTGGCAATTATGAGAATGGTCCGGAAGGAAGCAACTTTTGAACCCACGGCGGAGTTAAGAAAGTTGACGGCGTCATTACTTACTCCGACAACAAGGTCGATCGCGGCAAGGGCGAAGAGTAAGTACACGAGGATCTGATAGCTATCCATGGGAACGAGCTGTTTTTAG
>JAJLJK010000014.1:0-1482 GCA_033844885.1 Bacteroidota bacterium
ATCAGTTATTTTCTATCACTACCCTTTTGTGGGCAGATCGAAACGAAAGCCAATATACGTCATCCGACCAAAGACCGGACCCCAAACATACTGACTGTCGAACCATTGACCATAGGGATCATCAGGGGCGATGATAGGGTCCTTCTGCCGGAAGTCAAAAACGTTCTCCATTCCAATATAGACCTCCCACCCAGTTTTCCAACTTTTGTTGACCTGAAGATTCACCAACCACGTATCCGGCGAAAGCCGCTCTCGCTGCCACTCGACAGGATACCCTTCGGTAGAGGGAAGCGTCTTGGGACCAAACCAGTTCATGGTCGCATCCATCTTCCATCCACCACCAGGTGAATATCCCAAATTCGCGAAGGCACGATGGGTAGGGATCTGATAGGCACTGGATAGACCATTGACAAAATTCTCTTTTGCATCAATGTATTTGTAGGCTAAACGCATTTCCAATCCTGCCGTGATCTCTTGATCCCATTGCACAAGCACACTGGTACTTTGACTTCCCTGACCATATAAAAGGACCGCAGACCGGAAGACCGCGTCGAGATCCGTGATCAGTTTCTGTTCAAACCACGTGTGGAAAGCGTCTATGTGAATGGTCCCTGGCGAATTGAACAGCAAGAACATCTGGCTGATACTGGCTCCGGCATTCCACCCGATCTCTCGGTCAAAACGCGGTTCGCCCAAAAATTGAACTTCACGGGAGGAAGCGAGAACGCTGATGTTCTCCGAAAGCACATTGGCGGTCCTCTGTCCACGTCCGCCACCGATCCGAAAGGTGGTCTGACGGCCGATCTGCTGACGCAAATGGATCCTTGGTGTCAATATGGTTCCGAACAATGAATTCTGATCCAACCTGATCCCTCCTACCAGAGTGGTGGCATCACTGGGTTTCCAGCTATACTCAAGATAAACTCCCGGAACCCACTCGGTCCGATCAAGGGAATAAAGATTCCTGCCCGAAAGGGAATCGAGGTCTTCCTTTACCTGATCATATTGGAAACTTACCCCCGTGCGTATTAGGTGTTTTTCCGATCCCAACTCATCTTGAAAGATGGTGTTGAGATAGAACGAACTCTGAGTGGAACCCAACCGCCTATTACCCAAGGTTGCCGATTTTTCCTGATGACTGATCGAATAGATGGATCCAAAACTACGATCGGCCTTGGTTTTAAAGACATAGCCATTCTTTCCGAACAACTCAAATCTTTGATTGGTGGAGCGGAAGGTCCAGGGGTCTCTTCCACTTTCGGCATCGAACAGATCTCCGATCTGGCCACTTTCAGTTCGATCGAGATCCACATTCACTCCGACCTGGCCTTCCCAACCGCTACCCGGTACATAATGCCATCGATTCAAAAAAGAGAACCGATCGCCAATGGGCATGTCAGAGAATCCATCTCCATTGCGATCCATAGCAATAGGAATGGTACTTCCGTGGATAAGTGCTGCTGTTGAAAGTCGGTTGGATAT
>JAJLJK010000015.1:0-17728 GCA_033844885.1 Bacteroidota bacterium
AAGGTCGCCGCAGACTTTAGAAGGTTACTATCTTCTGGTGGCACCAGACATCCAATGGAACTCTTCGTCGAGTTTCGTGGAAGAGAACCCAAGCCTGAAGCACTTCTCAAGCGTGCCGGATTATTGGTCGCAGAATAAAAAAGAAAGCCCCGGATCAACCGGGGCTTTTTCAATTATTTAAGGCTTCCTACCATGTCCTCAGGTCTGACCCATTTGTCAAACTCATCAGGGGTGAGATAACCGAGATTCACGGCCTCCTCCTTAAGAGTGGTGCCGTTCTCATGAGCAGTTTTGGCGATCTTGGCCGCCTTTTCATATCCGATCTTGGTATTGAGGGCGGTCACCAGCATCAATGAGTTGCGAAGGTGTTTCTCAATGCTCTTGTTATCAGGTTCGATCCCGACGGCACAATGGTCATTGAAAGACACACAGGCTTCACCGATCAGTCTGGCAGATTCCAATAGGTTTCTGGCGATAACTGGTTTGAATACATTGAGCTCATAGTGTCCCTGCGCCCCTCCGACCGCGATGGCCACGTCATTTCCGATCACTTGAGCACAGACCATGGTCATGGCCTCTGCTTGTGTGGGATTGACCTTACCAGGCATAATGGAGGATCCAGGTTCATTCGCCGGAATGATGATCTCCCCGATCCCTGACCTTGGGCCTGACGCCAGCATCCGGATGTCGTTAGCGATCTTATTGAGGCTTACCGCCAGTTGTTTCAATGCCCCATGGGTCTCCACCATGGCATCGTGTGCGGCAAGTGCTTCGAACTTATTCTCAGCGGTCACAAATGGAAGACCAGTGAATTCGGCAATCTTTTGTGCCACTTTCTCTGCATAACCCTCAGGGGTGTTGATTCCCGTTCCAACGGCTGTCCCTCCGAGAGCCAACTCTGAAAGGTGTGCCAGAGTGTTTTTCAGTGCCCGCAGACCGTGGTCGAGTTGGGAAACATATCCTGAAAACTCCTGTCCCAGGGTCAATGGGGTGGCATCCATGAGATGGGTTCGTCCGATCTTCACCACTTTCATGAACTCCTCTGATTTCCGTTTTAGAGTGTCCCTCAGCATTTCGACACCGGGGATGGTGGTCTCTACGACCATTTTATAGGAGGCAATATGCATTGCCGTCGGGAAGGTATCGTTACTCGATTGAGACTTGTTCACATCATCATTTGGATGAATGAGCCTGTCACCTTCTCCCAACTGGTTCCCATTGAGGACATGGGCACGATTGGCGACCACCTCATTGACATTCATGTTGCTTTGGGTACCTGAACCGGTCTGCCAGATAACCAGGGGAAATTGATCATCCATTTTCCCTTCCAGGATCTCATCACACACTTTCGAGATCAGATCCCGCTTTTCTGCAGGAAGAACGCCCAGATCAGCATTGGTGTGGGCAGCAGCTTTTTTGAGATAGGCAAAACCTCGGATGATCTCAAGGGGCATGCTGGCCTCGGGACCGATCTTGAAATTATTCCGGCTACGCTCGGTCTGAGCTCCCCAATACTTGTCGGCAGGTACCTTGACCTCGCCCATTGTGTCGCGTTCGATGCGATATTCCATAACTTAAAGTATCATTTGATTGGCAAAGTAACTCGCTAGTAAAAGGCCGATGGCCGCCAAAAGAAGAGAGAGGCCAACATATCGTCCGAATTGCTTGATCCGAACATAGGCCAGCACCACCTGCGAAAGAAGAATGAACAATCCGCTGATAATGGCTCCTCTCCCTGCAGCCCGATTCAGGTACTTCCATTGAACACCATCCGGGTCGGGAAGGTCGGGCTGTACCCCCAGATAAGGATTGGGAGGAATGCTGTCACTGGTTAAGAACCCACCTATCACAATGAGGACGATCCCCGTAAAAACGAAGAGAAATCTCAGAAAAAATAGTGACGAGGGCAATCTCATGGGCGCAAAGGTAATAAGGGGCGATCAAGTGGAAGATGATTTTTCAAAGGATTGAAAAAAGGGTTCCGTGTTTTCAGGGAATACATTAATTTAGCCCCCGTAAATCGATTGTCATGGCCAAATTTTTAGGATTTCTCGCTTTCATTTTGATCGCCCTCATGGGATTTGGAATGCTCACCTTCCTTGCCCTGTTTGTCGGGTATTGGATCACCTTGGTGTCCATTGAAAAGATCAGCCCCAAGTTGGCAAATCGAATGATCGGTTATAAGGGAGACGAATAATTCGCCCCACAAAATATCATTGAAAAGCCCCGCGTTTGCGGGGCTTTTTTATTTACAGTATCTCTTTTATTCTTTCCGGTGGACGACCAACCACGGCCTTTTCTCCATTGACGACGATCGGTCGTTCCATCAATCGAGGTTCCTCGATCATGACCATAATGAGTTCTTCATCATCAAGATCCAGATCGGCATATTGATCCTTCCACACCTGCTCCTTCGTACGGACGAGATCCATGGGTTCTATCTCCAACAGGTCGATCACTTCCTCCAACTCCGAAGGTGTAATAGGTTCCTTCATGTACTCGATCACCTCGAAGGGTTTTCCTGATTCCTCTACGATCTTCAAGCCTTCGCGACTCTTTCCACATCTTGAATTATGGTAAATCCTGATCATCGATCAACGGTTTAAGTGAACAATTCCATGATACTCGTCGGTTCCCTCGCAGGGGTCGTTGAGTTCGAGGATCCAAAAATACACACCTTCGGCAATGTCCCTGCCATCAAATTTCCCATCCCATGGAACGGCAAAAGTGGTGGTTTCAAAAACCTGAACTCCCCAGCGATTGAATATCCTCACTGTAAAATTACCAAACCGGCTCGCCAATTCCGGCTCGAGAAAGGTAAAGTGGTCATTCACCCCATCATTGTTGGGGGTAAAGACATTTGGAAAGATATTCCCGGGATCGAATTCAGCGAGAACTTCAATGTTTCTTGAGATCGTGGTGGTCACCCCACATAGGGTATCCTCAACAGTCAGTTGGACAACATAATTTCCGGGCCCAGGAAAGCGGTGTTGAATGGTCATTCCAGTATCGAGGGATCCATCACCAAGATCCCAGAAATAGAATTGATATCCCGATGCCAGGGCGATCAATTGGATCTCCGTAGTTGAGGAACAAGGACTGAACTCGATCTTGATCTCAGGAATACCAGGCTCAGGATAAAAGGAGACTTCCTGTACCACCGTATCTGATGTACCGCAAAGAATGCTCGTCACCACCTGGGTCACAGAATATGTCCCCGGCCCGGGAAAGGAGTGAAATGGATTGACTGAAGTATCGGTGTTTCCATCACCAAAATCCCAGAAAAACAGATCATTTCCGTTCCCCAACGAGGAGAAGGAAGCGGTGTAGGGAGGGCCACAAGTATCCTGAGCGATGATAAAACCTGCTTGTGGAGCATCGCTGATCAAAAATAATTCGACTGTTGCAGTGTCGTATCGTTGACAAAGTGTATCAACCGCTATCAGCGTAAGCGAATAGGTTCCCGTTTGCGTGTAGACCTTATTGGGAACAAGGCTCGTATCGGTGGTGCCATCACCAAAATCCCAGTAATACACATCCACATTAGTCGAACGGTCCTCAAGTTCCAGTGTGTAGGGGACGCAGGCGGTATCGGGATCCAGTGTGACATCAATATCCGGAGAGCCATAATCGAAGTGGATCTTGACGCAGGCCATGTTACAATTCTGGCTTCCATTGGTAGGACCATAGACATTGGAGGGAAAGGTTGGGAATGACCGACGGCCACATCCCGCACAGATTGCCTGATGGATCGTGCCGTCTCGGCTGAACCGACTGGTTCCTCCGTCCACATGCTCGCCACTCTGGCCACCAAAAAACGTGGCATACTCCGGAAATGCCCAACTACCATCGAGCACGAGAAAATAGAAATCTGAGCCATCCGTCTGAGACTGATAGGCATCCGGAGTGACAAAAAGGCCATTGGTGCTCCCTTGAAAATTCACATTACCGCCCCATCCCGAAAGGTAGATATTGCGACAGCTGTCGACCATGAAAGCCGTGGGGGCGATATTGAAGGCGTTTCCCCCAAGCGTATCCCCAAAAGTGGTGCTCAACAAGCGAGTGGAAAGTCCACGGTCCATCTTCATAATGAACTGATTCGATCCCGGCACTCCCCAAACTCCGCTGCTAATTGGAAAATTTCCTTTGGTCTGACCAAAGAGATATACATCTCCAAATGGATCCACCTCGACAAAGAAACCCAGATCCTCCCCGCTCGTTCCTACAAAAGAGGCCACATCCAGAGCGCCCGAACCCGAATTATACCTGAGGACAAAGGCATCGGTTGGAGATCCTTGAAAGGTGGATTGATATGCCCCCGGGGTTGAGGGGAAATTCCCGCCCTCGGTCACTCCTGTCACAAAGAGCTTCCCTGCATCTTCCTTCAGGCTGAAGGCTGCTTCATTGGCCGATCCACCATGGTAGGTACTCCAGATCAATTGACTCAGGTCATCATCCAGTTTCAATATCACCCCGTCAAGGTCCACGCTTCCTCCTGGAGAAGGCTGATTTGCATTGACGACCGGAAAATCCGTTGAATAGGTACACGATGCTATATAGACCTGATCAGCGGTATCCAAAACGATCTCTCCTCGATAGAAATCTCCATAATTCGGAATGATAGCCCCATTCACACCATCATTTCCAGATCCTCCTAAAAAAGTGGATTGGAGAAGGGTCTGACCATCGGAACTGAATTTTGAAACAAAGAGATCCGTGCCATTCTGATAGGTCGTGATACCGAGATTGGCAAAGGTCCCCCCGTTGAATGTGGTATCATAGGCATTCGGTGTCACCGGAAAATTCACGGACCCGGTGACCCCAAATACCAGCAATCGGTTCTGAGAGTCCACGATCATAGAATGTGGCTGCTCCTGGTTCCCGCTACCCAGATAGGTGGAAAATAATAGACTGGTGCCCGAAGTGTTGAACTTGGAAATGGTCACATCAAAGTACCCCGCTCCAAAATTTGTCTGAAAGGCACCGGTGGTGACCGGATATCCTACACCATAGGTGATCCCGCCTCCATATGTATTTCCATCGTGGTCATAAGTTGCGGTGAAGCCGAAATTATCACCGGTGGATCCTGAAAAGGAAGAAAAGATGAATTGGGGATCGATGACGATCCCTTCCTCTGGAACATCCTTGAAGGAATACCTGAATCCTTCGGCCTGTGAATCATATTGGACTGGGATCTTGTTTCCCGATCCATCATAAGCAATGGGTGCCTTTTCCCAGACCTGAGTAAATCCGCAGGAAAGCTCAATATTTCCCTTTCGGTCGATTCTGGCAGAACCCGGACCTTCATACTCCCAGAGTATATCATGGATTGAGGATGGATCCGAGACGATCAGATCATACTTCAATCCATTGGGATCGAAGAACAAACGAAGGTCTACACCCGGATAGATGTCCTGAATGAGAACTTCTTTGAAAGAGAGAGCTCCTCCGACCCATCGATCAGGATCCTTTCCCCGAAAATAATTCTCATAATACGGAGTTGGTTGGATCCCTTTGGGCGATCCGCCTTTCGCTCCGAGAAAATGCAGCTTATAGGAGAAATGATCGACCAGGAGAAGTTCGGGATCGACACCGGAGTTGTCCTTTTGATGCATGAGATCGTGACCTCGTGAGAGATCCGCTTGATCGGTCAGTAGGAAGGTGAGTCCATCGCGCTCGACAAAGACATGTACCCCGGGCATTCGGGTATCGAAAAGCACCTGTTCCGGCCACTGACCATGGTTCTCTATGAAAATAGCATCCTGTCCCCATCCCCCGAAAGGGAAGAGAAAAAGTGAGAAAAAGAGAAGTTGAATGACCTTCCGGGACAAACGATCGCTTTTGACGGAAAGGTAAGAAACAATATGCCCTTGGAGGTCCTTGAATTATTCTGCTTCAGCATTCAGGGTGCTTTGCCCCTCTTGCATCAAGTATGCTTTCAGAAAATCGTCGATCTCTCCATTGAGTACCCCCTCGGTATCTGAGGTCTCAAAACTGGTTCGCACATCCTTGACCAATTTATAGGGGTGCAGGACATAATTTCTGATCTGAGAACCCCACTCGATCTTCTTCTTTCCGGCCTCTATTTCGGCACGTTTTGCATTTCTCTCCTCGATCTCGATCTCGTAAAGCCTTGACTTCAAGAGCTGAATAGCTTTCTCCTTGTTCTGAAGCTGCGAACGGGTCTCGGTATTCTCGATGACGATCCCGGTGGGTTTATGGCGAAGTCGGACACCGGTCTCGACCTTGTTCACATTCTGTCCTCCCGCACCGGATGAACGGAACGTATCCCATTCGATGTCACTCAGATTCACATCGATGTCGATAGAGTCATCGACCAAAGGATAAACATAAACGGAAACAAAGGAGGTATGGCGTCGGGCATTCGAATCAAACGGTGAGATCCTCACCAGTCGATGAACCCCATTCTCCCCTTTCAGGTATCCGAAAACGTAATCCCCTTCGATCTCAAGCGTAACGGTCTTCACACCTGCAACTTCCCCTTCCTGGAAGTTCAGTTCACGGACCTTGAATCCACTTTTTTCAGCCCACATGAGGTACATCCTCATGAGCATTCCTGCCCAATCACAACTTTCGGTACCTCCCGCCCCGGCTGTGATCTGAAGCACGGCAGACATTTTGTCCTCCTCGCCGGAAAGCATATTTCGGAATTCGAGGTCCTCTATGGTACTGGAGGCCTTTTTAAACTGCGCATTTAGCTCTTCTTCAGAGAGTTCCCCCTCACGGTGAAACTCGGCAGCCAATTCCAGTTCGTTAAAGAGATTCTCAGCCTCTTCATATCCCTCTACCCAAAACTTCAATTGACGGATACCCCTCATGACCTGTTCGGCCGCCTTGGGATCCTCCCAGAATTCGGGAGCAGCGGTCTTTTCTTCCTCATTGGCGATCTGGATCCTTTTTTCTTCCAGGCGCAGGTAGCCTTTTAGCTTCTGCAGGCGTTCGCCTAATTCCTTAATCTGTTCGGCTGTGATCATAGCTTGCAAAATTAGTCGGAAGGAGGCTCGCAGCAAAATATATTCGACCTCGGTTGGATCATGGGAGGGCGAAATCGGATTCCTCCGGATCACTTTGTGACTCAGAACATCAGGTTATCTTTGAAATAAAAAAAATGAGCCTATTGGATCTTCGGAGTGACACGGTGACCCTGCCTACCCCTCCAATGAAGGATGCCATGATGAATGCCGAGGTCGGAGATGATATTTACGGGGAGGACCCTACCATCAATGCCCTTGAGAACAAACTCGCGAAGATGTTTGGAATGGAAGCGGGTTTATTCTGTGCTTCTGGAACAATGGCAAACCAGATAGCGATCAATGTCCACACCCAACCTGGAGATGAGGTGATCTGCCACGAATACTCGCACATCTATAATTACGAAGGAGGCGGAACCGCCTTCAATTCGGGGGTGAATGTGCGATTGACGAGAGGGCCGCGTGGGATCGTGCGGTCTGGCGAGGTCGAGGCCCTTCTTCATGATGGAAAGGATATTCATCCGGCTCCTATAGGTTTGATCGAAATGGAGAACACGGTCAACAAGGCCGGTGGTACCTGCTACACACTTGAGGAGATCAGGGGTCTATCTGATCTTGCCCGAAAGGCAAGGATCCCTTTTCACATGGATGGGGCACGATTCTTCAATGCTTCCATTGCCATGGGATATTCGGCTGGTGAAGTGGGACCCCTACTAGACTCTATCTCCATTTGCCTTTCCAAAGGACTTGGATGCCCCGTTGGATCGGTCCTTTTGGGATCAAGGGATTTCATCACCAGGGCTCGTAGGATACGAAAACGATTTGGCGGCGGAATGCGCCAAGCTGGTATTCTGGCTGCCGCCGGGATCTATGCTTTGGACCACCATATCCATCGACTGGAAGAGGATCACAAAATGGCTCAAAGTATTGGCCTCTGGCTTCAGGAGTTGGAAGGCGTAGAAAAAGTATTTCCTGTTGAGACCAACATTGTGATCTTTTCTCTCAAAGATCCCAAAAAGCAAAATGAGTTGATCGAAAAAATGCGTTCAGAGGGCGTGCGTTTCGGAACCCTTGGACCCAATTTGCTGAGATTCGTCACACATTTGGACTTACCCGAAAACACCTCTGATCTACTATACTCCAGAATGAAAGCTGTTATTTAATGTTATTCATCGAAAAATACCTCCCTTTCGGTTGAATTTCTTGCATTCAGCCCAACCTAACGCCTACATTTGACGTATAGGGAAATTTTTAGGGAAATGATTAAACCATTAGACAAGGAGGAGTGGAAACAGATCCAGTTTCCACAAGGCGCTGTCACACGAAAGTATGCCGTCTCCAACAAAGGTCGAATCGCCAGTTACAAGTATGATCTCCTAAAGGACGGCAAGATCCTCAAAGGTTCGATTGTAGGCGGTTATGTAGCCTTGAAGGCTCGACCTTTTGACAAGAGCGTGACTCTTTATGTGCATCGTCTGGTCGCAGAGCGATTCCTCAAGAAAAAATCCGGGCAAAAGTTCGTGATCCACAAGGATTACAACAAGGGAAACAACCTTGTTGAGAACCTTTCCTGGGCCTCAAAGGAGGAGATGGAGCATCATCAGATCGACAATCCGAACATCATTGAGGGCCGGAAAAAGGCCCGGTTGAAAAAGCCCATGAAGGGCCACAAATTGACCGCTGAGGATGTGAAGAAGATCAAGAAGCTCATCTTTGACCCCAATCGTAAGACCAATCTCAAGAGCATCGCTGAGAAATTCAATATCTCAGAAATGCAATTGTATAGGATCAAACGCGGGGAGAACTGGAGTCATATCGAGATCTGATCAATCGTCCTCTGGTTCATCCAGGGCATCCTTGATCATTTCATATTCGAATCCTCTGGATCGAAGGAACTGGATTAATTGCCGACGCCTTTCGGGGTGATCGGCTTTACCTTTTTGTGCCTGCCATTTGCTTGCCTGCTCAGAAATCGCATTGAGATATGCCCCTGTATCAATGATCTTCAGGGCTTGATCGATCAGGCCTTCAGGCACGTGATGCTTCCGTAAGCCCATACGGATCTTATACTTGCCCCACCTTTTTTGGTTGAATTTGCCTCTGACAAAGGCTTCTGCAAATCTTTGTTCATTCAAGAAGCCCTCCTGGATCAATTCCACCAGCAATTCGCCAGTGATCTCCTCACCCAGTCCATAGGATCTGAGCTTATCCTCCACCTCATTTTGGGAGCGTTCCCGATAAGCACAAAAAGCCCGGATCTTTGTCCGGGCTTCATTCAGGTCATAAATCTTTCCAGGCCCTTTGAACATGGCCATGAAGGTACCAACTATTTTATCTTGAGCTCTTCGCCGGCTTCGTCAAAGAAGTGGAATTCGAGCATCTTGTAGGCATCCCTTGGGACCACCTTAAGCTTGACCTTGTGCTTTCTTCCCCACTTCGAGGCGATATTGTTCAATAGTCCCTTGGTGAGATAAGAATGGAGAAAAGGATGGGTATGCAGAGATACTTTCTTTTTCCCGCTGGCTGCTAACTTCTCCAGCTTGTGCTCCATTTCGTCGATCAAAAGGATGGGAGCCTCGATGAGATTATCCGGATTCTCCTCTCTCGTCGGAATGTTCATTTCGGGTCGAACCCGCTGGCGGGTGATCTCAACGATCCCAAATTTACTGGGAGGAAGGATCTTATGCTTCGCCCGATCATCCTTCATCTCATCCTTGAGCTTCTGGAAGAGCACCTTTCGGTTCTCGGCATTGTGCATATCGATGAAATCGACCACAATGATCCCACCCATATCTCTTAGTCGAAGTTGACGAGCTACTTCCTCAGCTGCGATCATATTGACCGCCAAGGCATTATCCTCCTGATTCTCACCTGAATTGGTTCGGTTTCCTGAGTTCACATCAATGACGTGCATCGCCTCTGTGTGATCGATTATCAGATAGGAACCCTTTGCCATGGAAACAGAACGACCGAAAGATGATTTGATCTGACGATCGATCCCAAAATATTGGAATATCGGGGTCTTCCCCTTGAAAAGTTTGACCATTTCCTCCTTGCCCGGAGCGATCTCCTCCACGAATTCCTTGATCTCGTTGCACAGATCGTTATCATCCACGGATATCTTGGCAAACTGATCGCTAAAGACATCCCTGAGGAAAGCCGAGGCACGATTCATTTCGCGAAATACCCGAGAGGGTGAGCGACGTCGCTTGAGATTTCGGAACAGGATCCTCCATTTCTTCACCAGATTCCTCAGATCGGCCTCCAGTTCCGCCACAGAGACTCCCTCAGCCACTGTGCGGACAATGATCCCAAAACCTTTGGGACGAATTCCGTCCACCAGATCGCGCAGGCGATCCTTCTCTTCTCTGGACTTGATCTTTTGGGAAACCGATACCCGATCAGAGAATGGGACCAAAACGAGGTATCGTCCTGGAATGGAAAGTTCGGAGGTGATCCGGGGTCCTTTCGTACTGATCGGTTCTTTGGCGATCTGTACCAGGATCTGTTGCCCGGGCTTGAGCACCTCATCGATCTTGCCATCCTTGTGGATATGGGGATGAAGGTCAAAGTTGGTCAGGGCCCAGCCCTGTTTTCCCGACATCACCCTTTTGGAATAGGCAAGCGAGGACCTTATTTGAGGTCCGAGGTCATGGTAGTGTAAAAAAGCGTCTTTCTCGTAACCCACCTCAACAAATGCTGCGTTGAGACCGGTAGCGAGTTTCCGCACCCTGCCCAGGTATATATCCCCTACAGAAAAATGATCATCATCCTTTTCAACAAGGAGTTCGATGAGTTTTCCATTTTTAAGAAGGGCAATGGCAACCTGGTCGGCAGATTGGGCGTTGATGACTAATTCAAAGCTCACGCTTCTGCTATTCGGTTGACCGAAAAAGTAAATACAGATAGTGTTTGCCGGAACCTCTGGGGCCCAACAAACACTATCCAATAACCAGAACGGTTACTTGATTACTTCTTCTTGTGACGATTCTTGCGAAGACGCTTCTTACGCTTGTGAGTCGCCATCTTATGTCTCTTTCTCTTCTTACCGCTTGGCATGACAGTTCGTTTTAAAAAGTTAATTTCCGTTAATGGTATTCAACATTTCCCGAGCACTCTCCAGATCAGGATGGTTCGGGTGTTGTTCAATAAATTGTTGAAGGGCCTTTGCGGCTCCTTCCTGATCACCCAGACTCAAAAGAGCCTGAGCCAATCCCGCAACAGCGGGGAAACTTCCCGGTTCAACCTCCACCGCATGTTCAAATCGGTCACGGGCTTTGTCGAATTGTCCGGATAGTAATGAGAACTCGCCCATCTTCAAAAGGGCCGGCACATAATCCGGATCCTCTTCAAGAACCTCTCTGAGAAGCGTAATCGCTTCCATGGGAGGTCGGTCTCCATTCTCAATGATCGCAGCTGCCTGACGAACCTTTTCGGCTTTGGCGTCAACAGCTTCTTCAGTTGCCAGGGATCCTTTGGACTGATCTGGTGTCCGAGGTGCGAAATACAGGCCTAAAGCCAACGCGACACTCGCCACCAACAATATGATCGGTCCCCTTCTCACACCTATTACTTAACGGCAACCTTATCCTTCACACTTTGCGAAAATACCTTGGCAGGCTTGAAAGCAGGTACGTAATGTGCAGGAATGATCAACGTGGTATTGCGAGAGATGTTTCGACCGGTCTTCTGAGCACGCTTCTTAATGATGAAGCTACCGAAACCACGAAGATAAACGTTCTCACCTGATTCGAGTGAGTTGCGGACCTCACGCATGAATCCTTCTACGATTGCTTGCACGTCGGTCTTCTCCATGCCCGTCTTATCACTGATACGAGCAACAATGTCTGCTTTCGTCATCTTCTGGTATGATTTACTGTTTAGAGCTTTAAATTTGGGGCGGCAAATATAACCCTAATTTTCAAAAACATACAATCTTTAGGGATTTTCCTGTTGCCTTTAAGCTACTCATTTACAAGATGTTTGAAAAAAGACTTAGCAACACTTTGCAACAATGGTACGAGGAGAACAAACGGGATCTACCGTGGCGCTCATCGCCCTCTCCCTACCATATCTGGGTCTCAGAGATCATCCTTCAACAGACCAGAGTAGCACAAGGTGAAAGATATTACCACAGGTTCATTGATCGATTCCCGGATATTCCCTCTTTGGCTTCCGCTGATGAGGACGAGTTACTGAAAATTTGGGAAGGCCTAGGGTATTATTCAAGGGCCAGAAATCTCCACCGTGCGGCGAAGACGGTCATGGAAAAGCATGGAGGCTCCCTTCCCAATTCCTATAAGGAACTCCTATCCCTTCCGGGGATCGGCCCCTATACTGCTGCCGCCATTGCCTCTATCTGTTTCAAGGAACCGGAGGTTGTCGTGGATGGCAATGTCCATCGGGTGATTGCCCGATTGTTTGGGATCGATACTCCTGTAAACTCCAACCAGGGGCATCAGGAGGTTCGGATCAAAGCCCAATCCCTTATGAACGATCGGGATCCCGGCACATTCAATCAGGCTCTCATGGAATTCGGTGCGCTTCAATGTACGCCGGGTTTACCGGATTGTGATGCTTGCCCTCTGATCTCTGACTGTGTTGCCTATCGCAGCGACAGGGTTCGAGAATTACCGGTCAAAAAGAAGAAGGCTCCCGTGCGCGACAGGACCTTGAATTTTCTGGTAATGCGCTCTCCTAAGGGACGGGTCCGTGTCGAAAAAAGAGGGGATAAGGGAATATGGAAAGGGCTGTATCAATTTCCGGTCACGGAGGGTGAATTTAGGTTGAATGAACCATTGAACGATAAACCTGAGATCGGAATGCCTACCAGAATTGGCAGAATAAGCCAATTGCTGAGCCATCAGCGAATCGAAATGCATTTCTGGTATACGGATTCACTTTCTGAGGATCAAGGCTTATGGGTGCCTCCTGATGAGTTGAAAAGCCTTCCCTTTCCGATCAAGATCAAGGACTTTATCCATGGCAATGTCCTACCTTTGCTCCTTTGATTTCCTATTGCTTACATTTGAATAAAGCCTGAACACGATATGTCCACTTTGAACAAGGTCATGCTGATCGCCAATCTCGGAAAGGACCCTGAGGTCAAACACTTCGAGGGTGGTGGAATGCTGGTCCGCTTTCCGGTTGCCACTACCGAGACCTACAACAATCGTGAAGGAAACCGGGTCGAACAGACCGAATGGCACAATATCGTTGTGACCCGCCGTGGTCTGGCTGAAGTTTGCGAACGCTACCTCAAAAAGGGAATGAAGGTATATCTGGAAGGGCGTCTCAAGACCCGCCAATGGGAAGAGAATGGCCAGACCAGATACATGACCGAGATCAACATCGATAACATGACCATGTTGACCTCGAAACAGGAGGCAGAGAACATGCAAGGATCGGGTTCATCTCAACCGGCAGATGACAATCGATCCTCCTCTTCCCCTTCTCCAGCCCCTTCCGGAGGTTCATCCTCATTTGAATCCAGCGAAGATGATGATCTCCCCTTTTGATGTTTAACCAAACTGACAACATTGGATCCTGACCCTCCATCGAGTTACTTATTTCTGGCGTCCTTATTTCAGGGGTTTGACCCCACGGTGATCCCTCCATTTCTCATCCTACTGGTGCTACTCATATTGTCAGCTCTGGTATCCGGATCAGAGGTTGCCTTTTTCTCACTGAAGCCCACTGAACTTGAAGAACTTCGAAATTCTGATGACAAGAATGACGACACGATCCTCAAGCTTTTGGATGATCCTAAACGGTTGTTGGCCACCATCCTGATCAACAACAACTTCATCAATGTGGCCATCGTTATCGTCTCTGCTCTGATAACCGATAAGGTCTTTGACTTTGAGGCTAATCCCCTGCTTGGTTTTATCATAGATGTTCTGCTTATCACCTTTCTCATCCTCCTCTTTGGAGAAGTGATCCCAAAGGTCTATGCCACCATCAACCGAATGGGGTTTGCTCGTTTCATGGCAGTTCCTACCAAGAAATCCATGAGACTTCTTGTCCCGTTGAGCAATCTGTTGATCCGGACAGGAAGGATCTTTGAAAGTGATGGCCACCGACGACAGCTTTCGGTGGATGACCTTGAACATGCTTTGGAGCTTACGGATGACAAAGCCACGACTGACGAGGAACACAAGATCCTAAGAGGGATCGTCCGGTTTGGATCCACCACGGTGAAACAGATCATGAAGCCTAGGATGGATGTGGTCACACTAGAGTGGAATGACTCTTATGAGGAAGTTCTGGATGTGGTGGTCAATTCCGGTTATTCACGCATCCCCGTATATCTTGATTCTTTTGACCACGTAAAAGGCGTCCTCTACATCAAGGACCTTCTGCCTTACATTGAGGCTCAAAAGGATTTTGATTGGAAACAATTGTTAAGAGATCCCTTTTTCGTGCCCGAGACCAAAAAGATCGATGACCTTCTGAAAGAATTTCAACACAAGCGAGTGCATCTTGCCATTGTTGTGGATGAATTCGGAGGAACTTCGGGAATTGTGACCCTTGAAGATGTGATCGAGGAGATTGTCGGCGATATTTCAGATGAGTTTGATGATGAGGAGTTGGTCTTCTCAAAACTCGATAACTACAACTACGTCTTCGAAGGAAAGACCTCCCTGATGGATTTCGTTCGGGTCCTCAATATCGATGGAACTCCTTTTGAGAGCAATAAGGGTGAATCCGATACGCTTGCGGGGTTCATTTTAGAGATCAGCGGGAAGTTTCCCGAAAAGAATGAGGTGATCGAATTCCCTCCATTCACTTTCAAGGTCGAATCGCTTGAAAATCGAAGAATTCAAAGGATCAAAGTGACCATACATGAAGAAGAGGAAGTCGATGAAAAGGATTGAATATTCGGTACTGATCCTTATCCTTATCGGGATGGTGGCATGCGAAAATGAACCGGTGCAACCCAAACCAAGAGGGTATTTCAGGATCGAGACACCTGCTCATGAATATTCCAAATTAGAGGTCTCCTGTCCATTCACATTCGATCAGAACACCCATTCAAGATGGATCGTGGATAAAAAGGACTCATGTTGGGGAGATGTTTATTATCCCTCCCTAAAGGCCACCTTGCAGCTTACCTACAAAGATGTTGGCGATCAACTGGAAACACTCTTGAAGGATTCCCAGGACCTTGCCTTCCGACACACCGTAAAGGCAGATGGGATCAGAGAGACTCAGTATACCAATCCTCTGCATCAGACCTATGGGATGTATTACCGGATCCAAGGGGATGCGGCCTCCCCTATCCAGTTCTACCTGACTGACAGTACCCAACATTTTCTCCGTGGCGCACTTTACTTCTATTCCACACCCAATGAGGATTCTCTCAAACCGGTGATCCAGTATATGGAGGAGGAGATCATTCGATTAATGGAGAGTGCCGAATGGAAGAATGGGTGACCATCGCAACCTATGACGAGGTCCTCCCTGCAGAGATATTCAGGGGGCGACTGGAGGCAGAGGGCATTCCTGCTAAGGTAGTGTTTGAGCGAATGAGCTCTTCCGCTTTCCCTTCACTTGCACCCGCAGACGGGATCGCTGTAAAGGTTCCTCTTCCCCTTTCTCATAGAGCGATGGATGTATTCTATGATCTTCAGGAAGAGGACCGAAAGGATCCACCTACCCTTTGATCACTTCAGGGAGGGGTTCCCAACCCGACTCATCTTTAGAATTCCGTCAAACAATAGCATGACCACCCCTACTGAAAGGAGTAGATGCAAGGGTTGGATATACCTTGGGAACTCAAAGTAGGCCAGAACGGCCCCGGACACCACCTCTAAGGATACCAACCAGAATGCCCAGCGCAACCCCATCAGATCAAGGGAGTTTCGTTTCACCTGATGAGCCAGATATGCGAGGATACCGAGGATGAGTAAACTAAATGAACGATGGACATAAAAGATCACATCCATCTGATCGATCCATCCGCTTCGGTCATGTCCTCCGAATTCCTTGACCAGATGATCGACATGTTCTCGAACCTGGGTTCCCATTATGATCTGAGCCGTCATCATCAGGATCACTATCACAGTAAGATTTCGCAATCGATTCGGAACATCTCGCTTGAAGACCTTCTCAGCCGGGAGTGTGATCCTTCGCAACAAGATCATTGCCAGGATCAGGGCGATCGCCATCATCATGTGATAAGTGATCTGTCCAGGAATGAGATTCCCATCAACGACCACCTTTCCAAGCCAGGCCTCAAATCCAAGCCCAAAGACCCCAAAAATGGCAAGTAGGGGAACCAAGGGTTTCGTTCGGATGTAGGTAAAGGAAAGCATCAACAGGATCACCATTGGAACGCCTGAAAGTGCACCTAAAAGTCGGTTGATATACTCGGTCCATGTATGCGCTGCATTGAAGATAGCATAGTCATGCCGGGTGTATTTCTCCCAATGATCGAGATCGAGCTCAACCCCGGCGGTAAAATCCTCTCTAGCTTGCCAAAGAGCCTCATCATGAACGATCATCTGACCCTTTCTAAAGGACTTTCCGGCTCCCCATGTCACTTGTTCTACATCGGTGGGGGGAATCAAGTATCCGAAACATTTTGGCCAGTCCGGACATCCCATTCCTGAACCTGTCATTCTAACAACACTTCCCGCCAATACCACCAGCAAAAGAAGTATGATCTCCACTACCACTATCCTGGGAAAGAAACGCTGGATCATTTCCTTGTTTTTTGATTCGACAAAGGTAGGGGTTGGGAGTTGGGGATTTAGAATTAAGAATGAAGAATTAAAAATGAAGAATGGGGGATTGGGATTGGTAGTTGGGAGTTGGGGATTGACCCCCGAAGTGTCGGGGTAAGGATTCAGGATTGAGAATTTAGAATTTAAAATGAAGAATTTAGGATATGGGATCCAGAATTCTTAATTCATCACTCCTCACTCCTCACTCTTAATCGATCACTCTTAATTCTTAATTTTTCATTCATCATTCATCCCTCTTCATCAAAAATTGATCATTCCCCCCTTCCCTTTTCGATCTGTTCTTTTCGAAACAGGACGATCCGTTTGATCAGGTCCAGAGGAATCGGTTGATCCAGGGGGAATTGTACGGAGCCTTTGCCTTGCTTGTATTTGCTAAGTTCTTCGGAAAAGGCCTGATGTCCCTGCGGGGTGGCATAGAGCCCTATGTGGTTCTTAAAGGCTCCGAAATACAGAAGTGGTTTCCCCTTCCATTTGTAGGCAGGCATTCCATATGAGATGGATTCAGATACTCCGGGAACAGCTCGAAGGATGGTGTTTCGGAGGTCCTTGAGAGAAGTTTGGAGCTCGATGGGATGGGTATGGATGTAATCTTCTACCGGAGTCATAATCCTGAATCGAGTGCATCTGAAGTGCCATCCTGAATGGCTCCACTAACGATCCGATTGATCCTGGGTTGAAGGAACCAGATCCCGATCGGAAAGAACCACACCAAAAAGAACTCACCCAATGCATCCCCGAAATTCACAGGCTGCTTCAGTTCAGCGATCTTAATGGCTCGTCCACAGAATCCATACATATAGAATGAGATGACCACCGTAATGATCTGAAGGGGAAAGAACCAAAGCATGGAAGTGAATCCGTTCGGATCTGGACTTTCAATGTTATTTGCCATGGCCTCAAGGAAAAGCCGGAAAAACAGAAAGAATCCGATCAGGAGGAGGATCTGGATAATAAACAAGACCTGGAATAGATTGTATCTCAACCCAC
>JAJLJK010000016.1:0-12278 GCA_033844885.1 Bacteroidota bacterium
ACATATGCCGATAATCGTCAGTGTGCCGTAAGTGCCACTGGCTGGGGAGAACACTTCATTCGGAACGTAGCTGCCTATCAGGTTTTCGCCCGAATGGAATATGGCGGCCAGGGGTTATCCGAGTCGGTGGCCAATACATTACTTGAGGTCCAGGAAACCGGAGGCGATGGAGGACTTATCGCCGTCGACCGACAGGGAAATTGGGTCGCTAAATTCAACACTGATGGCATGTTCCGTGCTGCAAGAACACCTGACACCCTCTACCTGGGGATCTTTGCCGAATAAAAAACCCCGGGGTTTTCCCCGGGGCTACCAAAAAATCAACAACTACCTCTCTTAGGAAACTGAGATCTGCTTGGGTTCCTTAGGTTTTGCTTCTGGCAATTTCGGAATGTCCAGGTGCAGGATCCCATTCTCATACGTGGCCTTTATCTCATCCTCACTTACTTTGCCTTTGGGCAAGGTGAAACTTCGCTGAAAGGACCGGCTGGAAAATTCTTTGTAAGTATATCCTTCCTCCTCCTTTTGATCCTCATTCCGGACATCACCGGAAACGGTCAGGACACCATTTTGAAGAGAGATGTCAAAGTCCTCTTTTTTCCATCCCGGAATCTGCATCTCGACCACGAAACTCTCGGGACTTTCCATGATATTCACCGCAGGTGAATGGCGCTTCTCGGTCATCAATCGTGATGGGGTGAGAAAAGAATCGTTGAAGAAGTCATCAAAGACTCTGGGCATTGCCCACCATGCTTCTGGAAGATTTCGATTTTTCATATCGCTACGTCTTTTTTTGTTTCATTAACTTCACAATGCTTTCATCAATCCCAATGCCATGAGCCAAAATGGAGGGAAATATGGGAATCGAACTGAAATTTTGTCGCTAAAACACTAGTCATCAAGTCATTATGTCACAAAGACCCAGCGTTTACCTGTCTTTTTTTCTGACCTCGATCCTCTTGATCTGGGCCTGTCGTTCCGTACCGATCACCGGTCGAAAACAACTTAATTTCATCGGTAGCGATGAATTGCTGCAAACCAGTTTCTCTCAATATGAAGAGGTGCTTGAGAACAGTTCCTTATCCAGTGACATGGAGCAGGTGAACAAGGTGAGGACGGTGGGCAATCGAATAAAGAACGCGGTTGAGCAGTACATGAAGGATGCGGGCCTTGAAAAAGAACTCGAAGGCTATGCATGGGAATTCAACCTGATCGAGAGTGATCAAGTGAATGCCTGGTGTATGCCCGGTGGCAAGGTTGCCTTCTACACAGGGATCATGCCCATTTGCCAGGACGAGGAAGGGATCGCTGTAGTCATGGGCCATGAGGTGGCTCATGCGATTGCAGAACATGGGGCAGAAAGGATGTCCCAACAACTTCTTCAGCAGGCAGGGGCGGTGACCCTGGCCGTGGCCATGCATGACAAACCTGCCGAAACCCAAGCGTTATGGATGGCCGCTTATGGAGTGGGTACACAGGTTGGTGCCATGCTTCCTTTTAGCAGGCAGCACGAATCAGAAGCCGATCATTTGGGTCTGATCTTTATGGCTATGGCTGGATACGATCCGAATGAAGCACCAGAATTCTGGGAAAGAATGGCTGCCGGTGGCGGAGGCGCCCCGCCAGAATTCCTTTCTACTCACCCCTCGCACGAAACCCGAATAAACAACCTTAAAGGCTGGATACCAGAAGCAATGAAGTATTATCAACCTAGATAGCCATGGATCTGAATCCCATTATCCTGTCCATTCCCATTTTCTTTTTGCTGATAGCGATCGAACTGGGTTATGACCTCATCGCCAAAAAAGGAATCTACCGCAGCGGCGATGCATTTTCAAATATTGGATGTGGGATATTCGAACAGGTCACCGGGATCTTCGCCAAGGTCCTGACCGTTGGTCTTTTTACCATTGTATTTGAGAACTTTCGGATCATGACCATCCCCGTGAATTGGTGGACAAGTGTGATCCTATTCATCGGTGTGGATTTTTTCTATTACTGGGCACATCGAAAGAGTCATGAGATCAATCTATTTTGGATCGGACATGTGATCCATCACCAAAGTGAGGACTACAACCTGAGTGTCGCGCTTCGGCAAGGAGCCCTTCAGAAATTCTTTACTGCCCCATTTTACCTGCCACTAGCCCTACTTGGTTTTGACCCCTATGCATTCTTATTTGCTTCTGCTTTCAACACCCTTTATCAATTCTGGATCCATACAGAATCGATCGGCAAGTTGGGTTGGTTTGAATGGGTTTTCAATACCCCTAGTCACCATCGGGTGCATCACGGTAGAGATCCCAAGTACATTGATCGCAACCACGCTGGGACCCTGATCATCTGGGATCGGATGTTCGGCACTTTTCAAGAGGAACAGGAACGGCCGCATTACGGCATTACCAAGCCTACTAACACCTGGAATCCAGTAAAAGCGCATATTATCCCCATCTTTCAATTGTGGGATGAGGTCAAACGTGGCCGCTCTCTAATGGATCGATTACGGATCACTTTTGGACCACCCGGATGGTTACCCGAGTATGCAGGAGGCTTTCAGAAACCCCGACCGGTCAACGAGGTGACGTTCAAGAAATACAATGCAAAAGCTCCATCATGGATCAGGTGGTATGGGATCCTTCAATTCGTTATTCTACTGATGTTCACCTCCTGGTTCCTTTTTTCTTTTGGGAACCTCGGAACGGCAGAGAAGGTCGCTGCCAGTTTATTGATCCTCATCTCTCTTATCGGGATCGGGAACCTCTTTGAAGGGGGTAAACGCATTGGATTTTGGGAACTGATCCGACTTACTACCTGTCTGGTCGTTTGGCCTGGAATCTCTCAAACCACCATAGGACTGGGAATTGGCCTAGGTGGTATCCTTGGATCCATCGCACTTTTTGCCATATTGCTGGCCCAATTACCAAAATGGTCGCACCTTGAAGTTAAATGACTTTACCAAGCTCTTCTTTGCCATTGTTCTTGCACACATCGTAGCAAGCCTGGTCAATGAAGACCGGTGGCTTATCCTTGCCACCAAACCCATGATCATGGGAGCCATCATTGCTTATTTCATTGGACATACCTCCGCTTATCCGAATCCATTTCGAAAGAATTTCACCCTTGGGTTCATCTTTTCCCTTATCGGGGATATTTTCCTGATGTTACAGGGTGAACAGTGGTTTCTGGCTGGTTTGGGGAGTTTCCTTGTCGCACAGGTCTTTTTCATTTCGGGATTCTTTCGGTCAGTAAACCTGAGATCGGGATTCCTGGCAAAAAGGCCTCTTTGGATCCTTCTTCCCCTGGCCTATGCAGTCTCACTTCTCACTTGGCTTTGGCCCGGGTTGGACGGCATGAGAATTCCTGTTATCCTCTACTCGATTGTGCTGGTTGGAATGCTCATCTCTGCCCTGAATCGGAGAGGAGTGGCAGATCCATCAAGTTATGTCTGGGGAACCACCGGTGCTTTGTTCTTTGTTGCTTCAGATAGTTTGTTGGCCATCAACCTCTTTGGTGATTTTCCCCTTCCATACTCTTCCCTATGGATCATGGGTACCTATGCGACAGCCCAATATTCACTCATGGTGAGTGCACTGCCAAAAATAGAAAAGGTGGATCAATAGGGATCCACGTCATAGATCACCCTGACGCCGGAAAGGGGCGCATCCGCAAGAGTTGCCTTTTCCAGTTCCGCAAGTATGGCTTTGACCTTGGTGGGGGAGGCTTTCCTCTCAAGACGAATGTAGATCTGTTTGAGATATTGATTCTTGACCCTGGGAATCGCGGGATATTCGGGACCCATCACCCTGTTGCCCAACGCATCCCGCAATGCCATCCCTAACCGCCTGGCTGCCTCATTGACGACCTCCTTCTTCCCGTGTTTCAATAGAATGTGGATCAAACGGAAATATGGCGGATACTGATAATGCTTCCTTTCCTGGAGCTGCTCTTTCGCCATGGACATGTAATCGTAATCGATCAATTGCTGAAGGATGCGATGCTCGGGTTCATAGGTCTGGATCAGCACTTTTCCCTGCTTTTCTCTTCTTCCGGATCGACCTGCCACTTGTTCCATCAGTTGATATGCCCGTTCATGGGCCCTGAAATCCGGGAACTTAAGGAGGGAATCCGCATTGACGATCCCTACCAGGCCCACATCATGAAAATCAAGTCCCTTTGTGACCATTTGGGTCCCCACCAGAATATCGATCTGACCTTCTTCAAACCGATTGATCAATTCCTGAAAGGCATTTTTCTTTCTTGTTGCATCTAGATCCATTCGCTCGATGCTGGCCTCCGGGATCAACAATTGAAGCTCGTCCTCGATCTTTTCGGTCCCCATTCCCATCATCTGAAGGGCATTGCTCCCACATGCCGGGCAGGTGGAAAGCGGCTTCTGGGTATACCCACAAT
The DNA here is from genome assembly GCA_033844885.1 of Bacteroidota bacterium. GTDB lineage: Bacteria > Bacteroidota > Bacteroidia > Flavobacteriales > Schleiferiaceae > JAJLJK01. Next base: position 4,408 of record JAJLJK010000016.1, read on the forward strand.
AGTGACACTTCAATAGGTGGACCGCCTTATGATAGGTCAGCGAAACATCGCAATTCACGCATTGAGAGACATGTCCGCAGGTCTTACACTCGATGACCGGAGAGTATCCGCGTCGATTCTGGAAAAGGATCACCTTTTCCTTTTGACCAAGCGTTTCACGGATCGCATCCAGAAAGGGTTGTGAAAAATGTCCGTGCATGGTCCTTTGCTTGTGTTGGCGGACAAGGTCGATCAACTCGATCTTGGGCATTGCCACCCCACTAAATCGCTTTTCGAGCCGGGCAGACAGGTATTTTTCGTTCTGGACATTGAAGAAACTTTCTAGACTGGGTGTGGCACTTCCAAGGACCACTCCGGCTCCTAGCTTCCTAGCAAGATAAATGGCCGTATCCCTGGCATGATATCGAGGTGCGGGGTCATGCTGTTTATAACTGGTCTCGTGCTCTTCATCCACAACGATCAATCCAAGATGGCGAAAGGGAAGCATCAATGCAGATCGGGCTCCTAACACCACGACAGGACCATCAGCATTCAGGATCGCCTTCCAGGTCTCCATCCTTTCTCGCTCAGATAGCCGGCTGTGATACACCAAGACCCCATCTCCAAGATATCCTTTCAATCGCAGGATGAGCTGTGCCGTGAGAGCGATCTCGGGAAGCATATAGAGGGCATTCTTTCCTTCGGACAAAACCTTCCGAATGGCCTGTACGTAAACTTCGGTCTTACCACTTCCGGTAACTCCCCAAAGGAGGACCGGAGTTTCAGTACTCCTCCCCTCTTCGATCAGTTTCAAGGCCTCTGATTGTTCGGCGGTAAGCGGAGTGTCCTCATCGAAACGGAGCGCCGTATCAGGCAGGAATTGTTCCTCCCTTTCTTTCAGGATCCCCTTATCAAGGAGTCCTACAATATGTTGTCTGGTTCCCCCCGTATGGGCCAACAACTCTTTTTCGCTCACCTCCTTACGTTCCGGACCTTGTAATTGAAGGAATCCCATGAGCATTCTGCTTTGGGAAGGTGCCCGGCGAAGGCTTTCGAAGACCTGATTCCATTCTTCGTCACTCAAATTCTGATGAAGCGAAATAAAGCGAACCCATCTTGGTCTCACCTTTTCACGGATCTCCGCTTCAAGGACGATCAAACCTCGATCCAACAGCTCATGGATCACAGGTCGGATGGTCTTTCGATCGATAATATCACTGACCTCCTTAAGTGTCAGCTGTTGCTGATGTTCAAAGGCTTCCATGACCAAAAAGGCCCGGTCGGAAAGTTGATCCCATTCGATCTTGGCATCCCGATCGGCCCGAACAACCGTCTCGCTCTGCCATTTCAGGGCAGCGGGAAGAGCTGCCTGCATGACCTCACCCAAAGAACACATGTAATACGATGAGATCCATTCCCAAAAGGACAATTGCCAATCCGAGATGACCGGATCCACATCCAGAACTTCCAAAACCTCTTTGGTTCGGTATTTAGGAGGTGTAACCCCTGTCTTCCGAATGATCCCTGAATACCATTTGTTCTTTCCGAAAGGAACGATCACTCTCTGGCCCGGCAAAAGCGGATCTCCAAAGCCTTCTGGGATCTGATAGGTGAAATCATCCTTTAGCGGAAGCGGAAGGATCACATTGATGAACATGATGGCAAGTTAATCTTTCAGGAAGGTCAATCCTCCAGGCTACCCTCGAACATTTGGTAATGGACGAGGCGGCTGTCAATATCCCCATTCCTTAACTCGATCCTCTGACTGGTTCGTAGTCCTACGGTTTTCAAGGCAGGAAGGTTCCCCGTGATCATCCAAACATCCCAGCCGGCATATGCCTTTTTCAATTGGTCACCCAAACGAGTGTACCAGTCGACCTCTGCGATCTCCAACTTCTTGTCATAGGGTGGATTGGTGACCATGATCCCTTTCTCGAAGGGTGCCGGTGAACGAAATAGATCCCTGATCTCGATCTTGATCAGATCGCCAAAAAGGGCCTTTTTGATATTGGCATTGGCCTTGACGATCATCATGGGATCCTTATCCCAACCTACGATCTGTCCATTGTATTCTACGGCTTTCTTGAGCAGGGATTCTTCGATCTTTTCATGAAGATCCGGATCGTAATCCCTCCAGTTCATGAAGCAGAATTCCTTTCGGTAGATGCAAGGGGCCATATTGCTGGCGATCAATGCAGCTTCAATCAGAAATGTCCCAGATCCGCACATAGGATCAAAAAAGGGCATTCCGGGTTTCCAATTGCTCAATTGAATGATCCCTGCTGCCAGAACCTCACTGATTGGCGCTTTTCCTACCTGTTCTCGATACCCTCGCTTGTGAAGAGAATCGCCACTACTATCAAGACTAAGGGTTACATTCTCGGAGGAAATATGCAGATCGATCCTGACCTGTGGATGTCGGGTGTCCACATTGGGACGCTTCTTCCCCTTCCGTCGAAATCGATCGACAATGGCATCCTTACTGACCTGTGCCGCATAAAGGGAATTCGTGAAGACTGAATTGAATACCATGGCGTCAATGGCAAAGGAGCGTCTTTCGTCAAAGATCTCTTCCCAGGCTATCTCGGCCATAAAGCCATATAGATCCTCCTGCTTCCGGATCCGTCCACGTTTGAGGGTCTTTAAGATCCGAAGTGCTGTTCGGAGTCCCAAATTGGCCTTATAGATGAAGCCTGTGTCCCCTGTAAAGGAAACTCCCCTTCGCGCTTTTCGAATATCTCTTGCACCTAGCTTAAGAAGCTCGGATGCCAGGACATCCTCAAGCCCCGGAAGGGTCTTGGCAAATAATTGATGGTCCGCAACTCCTTTCATGAAGGTTCCTCCTCGATCACGACCAGCTTTCCACTGAAGGAGGCAGGCTGAAGGGAATCCACCTCGCTTTCGGGAAAGATCATATCTCCCCCAATGGTGTCATTCCTTCCCATAAAAAGAGACAAGGTATCCTTCCATGAACGATCCCCTTGAACCAACTCAACAAAATATTGCACCTGCGCCGGGTCTGATGGATTTGCTAACCGAACGCGAATACTGTTCACCCTGGATCCATCTGCCATGGAATACGGTTGGATCGCCGCTGAAATGACCACGGGTTTAGCGGGAACAGCAGAACTCTCCCCGGAATGGTCCTCTTGAGATTTGGGATCTTCTGGTCCGGTGCATGACCACAAACCAAGGATCATTATGATCGGTAGGTAACGCTTCATTCGATTTTCGATTTATCGACAAAGTAACAAAGAAACAACGCTTCGGGATTTGCGTTAACACATAAATCCACAACTCATGGAAGAGGAGGTTTTCCTGATCTGTCCGCATTGTTTCTCAGAGATCTCCATAATTGTAGACCTCAGTGTCGATGAACAGGAATATATCGAGGATTGTGAAGTTTGTTGCAATCCGATCGAGTTCCATGTGGAGTGTTCCAATGGAGAGGTTCGGAACTTCCGATCCAGAACTCTTGAACAATAGGTCCTAAGACCGTAAAATGGGGATAGGCTGTGGGCTTTTCACTACCTTTGCAGCCTGAAAATCCAAAACTTGTCTGAATTGAATCGCAAAGTCATGTTGATGATCCTCGATGGTTGGGGGATCGCCCACAATCCCGAGGTTTCGGCTATTGACAAGGCCCGAACCCCGTTTGTTGACAGCCTTTATGACAAGTATCCGACCACTCGACTTCATACTTCAGGGTTAGACGTTGGTCTTCCTGAGGGGCAGATGGGAAATTCAGAGGTAGGACATATGAACCTCGGTGCCGGAAGGGTGGTCTATCAGGATCTAGTGAAGATCAACCTTGCGGTAAAGAATAAGACCCTTTGGGAGAACCCCACTCTGAAGGAGGCTTTCCAATATGCGAAGGACAACGGAAAAAAGGTTCATTTTCTGGGTCTCTTGAGTGATGGTGGTGTCCATTCTCATATTCAGCATTTGAAGGGGCTGACCTCGATGGCCCATGATTGGGGATTGAAGGAGGTTTTTGTTCATGCCTTCATGGACGGAAGGGACACAGACCCCCATGGTGGACGAGCCTACCTTAAAGACCTGGAGGATCACCTTGGTCATACCACCGGAAAGATCGCCTCGATCATCGGTCGTTACTTTGCCATGGATCGCGATCATCGGTGGGAACGGGTATTCAAAGCCTGGAATTTGCTTGTGAATGGAAAGGGAAAGCCCTTCACCGATGCCCTCGAAGGACTCGAGGAGAGTTATTCGGCTGGAATTACGGATGAATTTGTTGAACCTATCGTAATCACGAAGGGGGATCACCCCATAGCCATCATTGAAGAAGGCGATGTGGTAATGTGTTTCAATTTCCGTACGGATCGAGGTCGGGAGATCACCATGGCACTTACCCAAAGGTCCTTTCCCGAACAAGGCATGCACCCACTTTCCCTTCATTATATCACCATGACCCCGTACGATGAGACCTTTAAGAATGTCCACATCGTATTTGAAAAGGAAAATGTCACCCACCCTCTAGGTGAGGTGCTGAGCAATGCTGGCAAAAAACAGGTTAGGATCGCTGAAACTGAGAAATACCCCCATGTCACCTTTTTCTTCAATGGGGGACGGGAAGAGCCTTTTAAGGGTGAGGAGAGGATATTGTGTCCTTCCCCAAAGGTGGCCACTTACGACTTGCAACCCGAAATGAGTGCCTATGACGTAAGGGACAGTATCTTGCCTGTCCTGAAGAAAGGAGAAGTGGATTTCATTTGTCTCAATTTCGCTAATCCGGATATGGTGGGTCATACCGGAGTGATGGAAGCGGCTATTAAGGCCTGTGAAACGGTCGATGAATGTGCCGGACAGATCGTCGAACTTGGCCTTGATAATGGGTATTCCTTTATCATTCTCGCCGATCATGGCAATGCCGATTGTATGCGCAATGAGGATGGATCCGTCAACACCGCCCACACAACACAGCCTGTACCTTGCTTCTTTGTTGCCAAAGATGCAAATGACTATATTTTGAAGGAGGGGAAACTGGGGGATATCGCCCCAACGATCCTTCATTTAATGAACATCAACCTACCGGCCGAGATGACCGGAGAAATTCTGATCGAGAATGCGAGCAGGTAATCGATTGACCATTGCGATCGATTTTGACGGAACCGTCGTCGAAGACAAGTACCCCGGAATCGGAAAGGCCATGCCTTTCGCCTTCGAGACAATGAAAAGGATGCAAGAGGACGGTCATCGTTTGATCCTTTGGACGTATCGGAATGGGGGTAAACTGGATGAGGCTGTTGAGTTCTGCAAAAAGAACGGGATCGAGTTCTATGCGGTAAACAAAAGTTACCCCGAAGAGATGCCGGACGATCCAACGATCTCCAGAAAGATCCATGCAGATCTGTTCATTGATGATCGGAATCTCGGTGGATTCCCAGGATGGGGCGAAGTTTATCAGGCACTGGTCCCCGGTAATGAAGAACAGGCATTCGGCAGGCCCCCAAAAAAAGGATTTTTCTCATTTCTGAAAAAGTAATTCATGATCATTTACAAGACCCGCGAAGAGATCGAGATCATGCGCGAAAGCGCTCAATTGGTAAGCCGAACCCTTGGAATGCTTGCCAAAGAGATCAAACCCGGTGTCACGCCCCTACAACTTGACAGACTAGCCGAAGAGTTTCTTCGCGATCACGGAGGTGTCCCAGGCTTCCTAGGCTTTGGAGGATTTCCAAATACCCTGTGCACCAGCGTGAATGAAATGGTCGTGCACGGCATCCCAAATGACCGCGCCCTTCAGGAAGGGGATATCATCTCGGTGGATTGTGGAGTGGTGCTCAATGGTTATTACGGCGACCATGCCTACACCTTCGAGGTGGGTGAGGTAGACCCAAAGGTGCATCAATTGCTCGAGGTAACTAAGGAGTCCCTTTATCTGGGGATCGAGCAGATGAAAGTTGGAAATCGCCTGGAAGATATTGGATTTGCCATTCAGCAACATGCTGAAAAGCATGGATACGGAGTGGTTCGTGAACTTGTTGGTCACGGGATCGGAAAGACCATGCACGAAGACCCGCAAGTACCCAATTATGGAAAGAAAGGACGCGGGAAGAAACTCCAGGAAGGCCTTGTCCTTGCCATCGAACCCATGATCAACCTTGGGACCCACCGGGTAAAACAATTGAGGGATGGTTGGAGTATCGTCACTTCAGATGGACTTCCCTCCGCACACTTTGAGCACGATGTGGCGATTGTGGACGGAAAACCGGATATCCTTTCGACCTTCGATTATATTTACGAGGCATTGGGCATCGAGGCCCGTGAATACGAAAAAACCAAGGCCCTTTAAGGAATTCTCCTCATGCTTTCAAAAGCCTACCGATTCGCCTTGAATCACATTCCGAGGCCCTGGCTGATCAGGGCAAGCTATCTTGTTCAGGCAGTCGCGCCGATCTTCCTGAAAGGAAATACCTTCATCGATCCGATCGATGGTCGAGGTTACCGCAAGTTCTTCCCATATGGATATGGGAACGAACAACGCCCAAATGCCCTTTCTCCAGGCACGAATTCACTCGAAAGACACCGTTTGCTCTGGTTATTCCTCAAAGAGGACACCGACTTCTTCTCGGCCCCAAAAAAGATGCTCCATGTGGCACCAGAGCAGTGTTTCTACGGACGGTTCAGGAAAATGAAAAACCTGGATTACACCACGGCTGACCTCAATTCGCCCATTGCCGATGTGAAAATGGACATCCATGACATCCCTATGGAGGATGATACCTTTGATGTCGTATTCTGCAATCATGTTCTTGAGCATGTCAATGATGATGCACAGTGCATGCGGGAACTGAGGCGGGTTCTCAAACCCGGTGGATTGGCCATTCTTCAGGTACCTCTTTACCGAGATCTGGAAAAGACGATCGAGGATCCGTCCATCACTGACCCGAAGGAACGACACCGTTTATTTGGCCAATACGACCATGTCCGGAAATACGGTTTGGATTATCAGCAAAGGTTGGAAAACGCTGGATTCAAGGTCACCCCGGTAGACTTCCAAAAACGGTTATCCAAAGAGGAATTTGAGAAATATGCCCTCCCTCCCGGAGAGATCCTTTACGCCTGTAGCAAGTGAACTAGAGGCGGCTTAGACCCGCTTTCGCCTTCTGTTGGATCCCTGCTCTAAAGGGGTAATCCTTTTGTTCCAGACATCTTTTCCAATAGGTCCTGGCAAGTTCAGGATCATTCCTATCAGCCATCATTTGCCCCAGATAGAGGTAGCTTTGGGCTTTCTCAAAGGTGTTATCAGGACCTTGGGTTGCCTCAAGGAAGCTTCTGGCCGCTTCACGTGCATCTCCCTTTTCAAGCTCGCACCTGGCTCTTCTATAGTTCCACCGTTGGCGATCGATCTCTCCCAGAGCACGATCATCCAGATGATCGAGGAACTCAAGAGATGCATTGATATCATTCCGATCAAATGCCAGGCGTGCCTGGATCAGATCCACAGGTATGGGATGTTGGTATTCCCATTGGGCTTCCCGGTCAGGACCCGTGACGGGTGATCCCGAATTCATTATGGCTTTACGATGCTCTTCTGCCAAAGATGTCTCACCCTTCAGGGTATGGATCCACCAAAGGTATCGATGCGTGGACATCCGGTATCGCCCGCCATTATCCAACTTCAGATAGCGTAGAAATTCTTCTTCACCTTTTCCCGAAAAAGCCAATCGTGCCTTTCCTTTCATATAGGTCAGATAGGGAAAATCCGATGCCTTCCCCTCCCATCCGACGCTGAGTATTTCGAGGGTCTTCTTGGGGTTCCTGTCATCCAGATAATGCTTGCCAAATACATACTGAAGTAAGGGATGCCTACCAGGTTCCAATAGGGTCTCCTCATTGGGAATATTCGTGAAATCCTCGATCTGAAA
>JAJLJK010000017.1:0-1930 GCA_033844885.1 Bacteroidota bacterium
TTCGATTCGGCGGATACTCACTCCTTTGAGGAACCATTTCCGATCCCTTTCAAAGACCAAGCCGTCACAAAAGGTTATATGTATCTAATGCTCCTTCAACATTTTACTTATCACCTAGGACAGATCAATTACCATCGGAGAACCCTTGGACAATAAAAACTCCGAATTCAAAATGGACAATGGGGCATTCAATTATTCTTAATTATTCACTTTTGACTCTAAATTCTCCTTACTCTTCTCTCCTAAAGCATCCCAAAAATCCTCGGTGGGGAAGAGGATTTGAACTAATTTTGCCCCCATGCAAGAAATGATCCTCATCCTAGATTTTGGTTCACAATACACGCAGCTCATCGCTCGCCGCGTTCGTGAACTCAACGTATTTTGCGAGATACATCCATTCAATAATGTTCCCGAGATCGGGGACAATGTCAAAGGTGTGATCCTTTCCGGATCCCCTTATTCCACCTTGGATAAGAGTGCCCCTGTTCCTGACCTTTCGGGAATTAAAGGCGAGATCCCACTTCTTGGGGTTTGCTTTGGTGCCCAGTTCATGGCCCATCATTTTGGTGGGGAAGTAGCACCTTCCAAGATCCGTGAATATGGTAGGGCCAATCTCAATTTCATTGATGAAAGATCTCCTTTATTCAAGAATATTCATACCGGAAGCCAGGTATGGATGAGTCATGGGGACACGATAATTGGTCTTCCTGAATCCTATCGAATCATAGCAAGTACCCATGATGTGGAGGTTGCCGCCTATCACATCGAGGGAGAGACCACTTACGGGATCCAATTCCATCCTGAGGTATACCACAGCAAGGATGGAATGACCCTATTGAAGAACTTTGTTCGGGACATTTGCCAGTGTCATGGTGAATGGACACCCGCTTCATTTATTGAGGAAACCGTTGAGAACCTTCGCGAGACCATTGGAAATGATAAGGTTGTCCTTGGACTTTCAGGGGGTGTCGATTCGACTGTGGCAGCGGTCCTTCTCTCAGAGGCGATCGGTGATAACCTTCACTGTATCTTCGTCAACAACGGTTTGTTGCGCAAGAATGAGTTTGAGAGCGTCCTTCACCAGTACAATGACATGGGTCTTAACGTGAAGGGAGTGGATGCTTCGGCACAATTTTTGGCTCAACTAAGGGGAATATCGGATCCTGAACAAAAGAGAAAGATCATCGGAAGGGTCTTTATCGAAGTTTTCGATGATGAGGCTATGAATATCCGCGATGTGAAATGGCTGGCTCAAGGAACCATCTATCCAGATGTGATCGAGTCCATCTCGGTCAATGGACCTTCGGCCACCATAAAAAGCCATCACAATGTGGGTGGATTGCCGGATTTCATGAAATTGAAGGTAGTTGAACCCTTGAAGACCCTTTTCAAGGATGAGGTTCGACGTGTAGGTCGTACCTTGGGCATTGATGAGAACCTGTTGGGACGTCATCCTTTCCCAGGGCCGGGTCTGGCCATTCGTCTTCTGGGAGAGATCACCCCCGAAAAGGTATCGATCCTGCAAGAAGTGGATCATATCTTCGTTCAGGGTCTCAAGGACCACGGTCTGTATGACCAGGTCTGGCAGGCAGGCGCTATTCTCCTTCCCGTTCAATCTGTAGGCGTGATGGGAGATGAGCGGACCTATGAACAGGTTGTCGCATTACGTGCGGTTGAAAGCACCGATGGAATGACCGCGGATTGGGTTCATCTGCCCTATGACTTTTTGGCCAAAATGTCCAATACGATCATCAATAAGGTGAAAGGCGTGAATCGAGTGGTGTACGACATCAGTTCCAAGCCGCCTGCCACCATCGAATGGGAATAAAATTATGAGGAACCACCCCTTCCTGAGGCTCTTTTTCTTCACTCTTCTCGTGGCATTCGCTACCTCGGCTTTTGCTCAACAAGAGGATCCGGTTAAACACCC
>JAJLJK010000018.1:0-11515 GCA_033844885.1 Bacteroidota bacterium
CTTGAGCAGGGTTCCACGGTTTTATCCGATCTCAAACCCATAGTTATCTGTGAAACTTTATTTAATAAAATAGAACACAAACTAGAACGGATTTTTTCATCCTATGGATATGAGTTCTATAATCATACTGACAAAGGACTAGAGAAAGTAAAGTCCATCACTCGTTTAAATGATGATGGTGTTCGGAATTGTTTTTTTGTACACCCTTCTAAGTTTCATTTAATCGAAGAGTTTGTAGCTTAGTCTTTTCCGAACTTATGAAGTTGCATTTCTTCTTTTTAGCTCTTTTCCTAAAGAGTTTCTTGGGGAGTGCTCAGGTTTTATCAGATAGTCTGGTGGCCTTTTATCCATTCAATGGAAATGCCCAAGATACTTCGGGAAATGCATTCCACAGCACACTTGTTGGTCCTGTTTTCACGGTCGATCACAATGGAAACCCGGGAAATGCGATCCAGTTGGACGGTGTGGATGATTATGTTCAGGTTCCGAATCATCCTCGTTTCGATGCTCCTCTCCCGGTTTCGTTGAGTTTTTGGGTTCGTGTCAACACCTTTTCACAAGCTCAGACCAAATTCGTTTGCACGGATTTCTACTCCCAATCGTATGCAGGGATCTGGATCGGTGGAGATCAGGCAGGAACAGGTAGGATAGAAGTTTCCTTTGGTGGCAACACCGGTGGATTCACCCCTGCATTTAGACGAACCAAAATCAGTTCCTCTACGCTCACTTTAGGAAATTGGCACCATGTGGTGGTCGTGGTCAAGAGTTATCAGGACATCGATATTTATATTGACTGTGTCAATGCTGGTGGAACCTATTCAGGTTCAGGACCAACCACCATGGGAAGGAACCCAAATGCTCCCCGAATTGGGTCATATGGCGGAAGTAATAATTGGGTTCGTTTTCTTTGGGGAGATCTGGACAACTTCGGATTTTGGAATCGCGCCCTGACCCCTTCAGACGTTCTGAAATTGTGCAATGATTCAATCCCAACGCTGATCTCGAACCCTTCCAATCCCAATCCAAACTCCCCCACTCCTGTTGTGGATCTAGGGAAAGATACTGTACTCTGTAGTGGTCAATCCCTCACTTTTGATGTTCGTCAAGGATTTCCAGCTACTTACTTGTGGTCCAACGGCTCGAACGATTCCGTTGTCACCCTTCCTGCCCCTGGAACCTATTGGGTAAAGATATCAACCGCTGATACAACGGTCACTGATACTGTTCGCCTGGATATCCAGGATCCGCCTAGAGCAGAATTGTTGGATTCCACCCTTTGTATTGGTGCGCCGATCACGCTTGATGTCTCACAACCAGAGCCTGCAACGTATTTATGGAATACAGGGAGTACGGCACCGTGGATCAGCCCTGTAGAGTCTGGAGTATACTCTGTGAGAGTGGCCAATGATTGTGGGTCAGATTCTGCATGGTGCACGATTGTATTTGAATCCTGCGAGGTTCAATTCCAAATGCCCAATGTTTTCACTCCAAATGCGGATGGAACCAACGACGTCTTCGGCCCTGTATTTAATGAGGGAATTGCACACATCAAGATATCCATCTTTAATCGCTGGGGTGGATTGGTTTACGATTATGATGGCTCTGCACCTTCGTGGGATGGAACTTATCTGGATTCAGGAAAACCATGCCCGGATGGTGTCTATGTCTATTATCTCGAATATCAAACCATCACCGGGGGCAAGCGTCTTATGCATGGCACCGTGACCCTCTTTAGATAAAAAAACCCGGCTTTTAAGGCCGGGTTGTATCGTCAATGGGATTTGTATCCTTATTCTTCCATGAATTTTGACATTACTGCATCGCTCACGCCCACATTGGAGAATCCTCCATCGTGAAATAGGTTTTGCATGGTGACCTTTTTGGTCAGATCAGAGAACATGGTGATCACGTAATTCGCACAATCCTCGGCAGAAGCGTTGCCCAGTGGTGACATCTTATCTGCATATTCAATGAATCCATCAAAACCCTTGACCCCACTTCCTGCGGTCGTGCGGGTAGGTGATTGACTGATGGTGTTCACACGAACATTGTCGCGAACACCAAAATGATATCCGAAACTCCGAGCGATACTCTCCAGATAGGCCTTATTGTCTGCCATATCATTGTAATCAGGGAAGGTCCTCTGGGCAGCCATGTAGGTAAGAGCTACGATACTTCCCCATTCATTCATGGCATTCATCTGATAAGCGGTCTGCATCACTTTGTGGAAAGATACAGCAGAGACATCCCAACCTTTGGTGAGGAAATTGTAATCCAGATCCGTGTAATGACGCCCTTTGCGAACATTCACGGACATTCCGATGCTATGAAGAACGAAATCCAGTTTTCCTCCCAGTTCCTCCATGGCTCCTTTGAAAAGCTTGTCCAGGTCTTCCATGGAAGTGGCATCAGCAGGAATGATCTTCGAGCCGGTCTTTTCAGCCAGTTCATTGATCTCTCCCATCCTCATGGCAATTGGGGCATTGGTCAGGACAAACTTGGCACCTTGAGCATGGGCCTGTTCAGCTACTTTCCACGCTATGGACTCATGATTCAGAGCACCGAATATGATGCCTCGTTTTCCTTTCAATAGATTATTCATATGGATCACTTTTGGATTGGTGTGGTGATAAAGGGGTAAAAATAATTCTTTTGAACAGACCTGCAGACCTCTTCCCTTCAATGAGACAGGTCAAGTAGATCTCTTGCATTCGCTAGGGCGGCATCAGAGAGCTTCTCTCCACTCAATAACCGAGCGACCTCCTCCACTCTACTCTCTTCATCCAAAGGTCTGATCCTTGTCTCTGAACCGTTTTTTGAATCGGTTTTATAAACCTGAATATGGTGCTCTCCGGCAGACGCGATCTGTGGTAGATGAGTGATGGCAAGGACCTGCATATTTTGCCCCATTTCTTTGAGTATCCGGGCGATCTTTCCGGCTGCCTGCCCAGATACACCGGTATCGATCTCATCGAAGATGATGGTCGGTAATCTGCGAGAACGGGAAAGGATCGCCTTGAGGCTTAGCATGACCCGACTCAACTCTCCTCCTGAGGCCACCTTTTGTATGGGTAAAGGACGCATCCCCTTATTGGCTGAAAATTGCCACTTGATCTGATCATTTCCTTCTGATGAATAGACCTCTGAAGGTTCAAGAAGAATCGAAAATCTCGCTTCTGGCATGGAAAGTTCCTTGAGCAATCGCTCAACCTCATTAACGAAATCAGGGATGGCCTTTTCCCTTGCCTTATGAAGTTCATCTGCAGCCTTTGCGAGGGTCGACCTTGCCAGATCCCTTTGCTTCTCCAGCTCATTGACCCGCTCTTCACGGCCCTCCAGGGTATTCAATTTTTCTTTTAACTCACTGAATTTCTCCACGAGCTCGTCACCTGTGGAAACCCGATGTTTGGCCTTAAGGTTCTGGATCAATCCAAGTCGGGTCTCGACGAACCGAAGTCGTTGTGGATCTCCCTCAAGATCTGAGGATAGGGATTGTAATTCGCGAGAGATATCCACCCATTCGATCTCGGCAGAACGTGCCCTTTCGAGAAGTTCTTCAAATCGGTGATCGAACCGTGCGGCCATTTCCAGCGATTGAAGGATATTCCTCATCATGGGGAGGACACCTGTTTCATCCGTTTCCAATAATTGGGTCGCTACAGAAACTCCTTCCCTGACGTCCTCGACATGGCCCAGCCGTCGAAGTTCATCCTCCAACTCCTCTTCCTCTCCGATCTCTAATTTTAAAGGTTCCAACTCATCATGCAGAAATCTCAGATATTCAATATCAGAGGATTCTCCGTCCACTTTTTGAAGGTCAAAAAGTTCCTTTTCGATGCGTCTAAATTCGCGGAAACGTCCTTGATACAGTTTTTTTTCTCCATCTATCCCAGCAAACTCATCCAATAGGAAGAGTTGATAGGATTCGTCGGTCAATAGAAGTGTATCATGTTGAGAATGAATGTCGATCAGTCTTTCAGACAGAGATCGCAGTTGATCCAGACGAACCGGAGTATCATTAATGAAAGCCCTGGATTTCCCCCCCGGAAGGATCTCCCTCCGAAGAAGGGTCTCCTGGTAATAATCCAATTCGTTATCATCGAAAAAGGACCTGAAACTATCATCCAGGACCACAGTCAGTTCAATGACCGATTTCTTGTCCGGATCTTTCAATTGTCCCAGATCGGCTCTTTTTCCGAGCGCCAACTGCATGGCTCCCAAGAGAATGGATTTCCCAGCTCCGGTCTCACCGGTGAGAGTGGTGAATCCTGGCGCCAAAGGCAATTCAAGATGGTCGATCAGTGCGAAATTCTGAACGAGTAGTTCCTTGATCATAGAGTGACATCAATGGTCACAAAGATGCATCGTAAGGGGGAGAAAAGAAAACCTAGCCCTCCATATCCTCATATCGGTTGGCCCGAGATCCATCCACCACCTTCAATACGGCTTTCAATTCCGCAATATCCACTTGAGGACCTCCACTGAAGATGCTGACGATCTCGTTGGCTTTGGCATCGAAAAAAGCCTGCATCAGATAATTACTGGGGCGTTTCTGGAAGGTATCCCTAAACTTGGCCAGCGATGTGGCAATGGTCTGCTTTGCTTCTTCTTGCTTAGTCTCGTCATACATGAGATCCAGCCCTTTTCTGTGATAATCGTAAAGGGTTTCCACAATGGCATCGAAGTTATTCGAAAGGAGATTCTCGACCAGCCAGTACCGGTTCTTATTGGTTCCGAAGCTATTCCACCCAGGGCTTCCCCCTCCTGATTGTGAATTACTCACGATGGTCTGGGCCATCGTGTAGAATTTCTTTCCCCCACCTTTCACATACGTATCTCGATCCATCCCCAGGATCACATAGGCATAATATGCCATGATCGCCGTAAGGTTGCTCTGGTTGTTATTGATATTGAATTCGATCGGTTGATTTTCCTGATAATAGAAGGTGATATTGGCATCCTGAATATTCAGAATGGGGGTATTGTATGTGCTATTGTAAACTGGCCGGCTACTTTGGACCTGGAGGTTACCCGTCATCACATTTCCTTGATAACTGGTGATATTGAAAATAAAGGAGCATTCGACCCGCTCCTCTGCCAGCCATTTTTCCTCAGTGAAGGTGAACGAGTTCATGAAGTTCCCAAGATCTCTCTCAAGGGTCTCAAAAACCACTGTATTGGTCCTTTGAATACTCGGGTGGAGAATACTGATGGTGGCCCGAAGTTCCTGAGCCAATCCGGAGAATGAACAAAGAAGAAAGGCAAATAAGGTCAGGAGCAATTGATTCATAGTTCCAATATGGATTTCCAGATGTGATCCGCCACATCCTCCTTTGACATTAACTCGATTTCTTCCCTTTTCTTATTCCGATTGAACACTGTGACCTTATTGGTATCATGTCCAAAACCTGCGCCCTCGTCGCGAAGGGAGTTCATGACGATAAGATCCAGATTCTTCCGATTGAGCTTATCCAGTGCGTATTCCTCCTCATTCTCCTTTTCCAGGGCAAAGCCAACAAGGATCTGGTTTTCGCGCTTTATCTTTCCTAGACCGGAAAGGATATCTGTAGTAGGTTCCAACTCAATAGAAGGAGGACCTTCATTCTTTTTGAGTTTCCCTTGGGCGACCTTTTTTGGTTTGAAGTCAGAGACCGCAGCACTAAGGATGGTGATATCTGCCTGATGGAAGGCTTGAACACATGCCTGATCCATCTCATCCGTGGTCATGACACGGACAATATCCAGGTCTTCGGTCTGCATCGGAATATGGGTAGGGCCCATGACAAGAGTGACGTCGGCACCAAGTCGAACGGCTGATCGTGCAAGGGCATATCCCATTTTTCCACTACTGTGATTTCCAATGAAACGCACGGCATCTATGGGCTCATAGGTGGGTCCGCCATTGATGAGGACTTTTTTTCCATGCAGGGGAAGAGACCGCTTGATGTGCTTCTCAAGGAAATCTATGATCTCCTCAGGTTCGGCCATTCTGCCTTCGCCAACCAGACCACTTGCCAGTTCACCCGATCCGGCAGGTATGATCACATTGCCGAATGAGGCAAGCCGTTCCATATTCTCGCGGGTGGCGGGATGTCGATACATGTCGAGATCCATGGCCGGTGCCAGATAGACCGGACACTTGGCAGACAAGTAAACCCCCATGAGAAGGTTATCACATTCGCCATTGGCCATTTTGGCCATGGTATTACTGGTGGCCGGAGCGATCAGAATGAGATCCGCCCAAAGGGCCAGATCCACATGGTTGTTCCACACCGCATTCTCATCCTTTTCGTCGGTGAAGTCAGAGAGAACCTCATTACGGGATAAAGTAGAAAGGGTCAGGGGTGTCACAAAATCCCTGGACGCAGGGGTTTGGACCACTCTGACCTCAGCACCCGCCTTGACGAGAAGGCGAACTAAAAATGCAGATTTATAAGCAGCAATACTGGCGGAAATGCCCAGAATGACCTTCTTTCCGCGAAGTACCATGCTTACTTGTCGTTATTCTCTTCCTTTGCGGTATCCCGGAAATACACTTTGCCTTCCAACCATTCTTTCAAGGCAATGGCGGTGGGTTTGGGCAAGCTTTCATAGAACTTGGAGACCTCGATCTGTTCCTTGTTTTCAAAGATCTCTTCCAAACTGTCCTGATTGCTGGCGAACTCCTGAAGTTTACTGTGGAGTTCCTCTCTCATCTCGTCATTGATCTGCTCGGCACGCTTTCCGATGATCGCGATGGCCTCGTAGATATTGTCTACCTGTCCATCGACAGCATTCTGATCCTGAGTCTGCGTGGTACGGGGAGCCATTACTTTCTTAAAGTCTGTCATTTCTCCTTATATGTTAAATTGTTGGAGTTGTTGCTTGGTCTGTTCAAATATCCGATCTGCCGCCTTGCGCATGTTACTGTTCGGATATAGGGCTGTAAAATCATAATAGGCGGTGATCGCCTCTTTAAATCGTTGTTCCTTCTTTCCGAGGATACTATTGTCAGCCAATTTGAAGGCAGCGTCCAATTTGATGAACATGGCCTCTTCTCGGTATTCAGTATCAGGAAAATCGTTCAAGGTATTCTCTACTGCCTGGACCGCCGCTTGATAATTCTCCGTTCGATAGTACTGGCGGGCGATCTCAAAGCTCTTCCTCTCCAACTTAGCCCGTAATTCATCTAACCTATCGTTGCAAATGGGGATCTTTTCACTTCTCGGATAACGGTTGATGAAAAGCTGGAACTCATTCATGGCCTTGTACGTATTGGCCTGATCCAAACTGTAAGTTGGAGATTCCAGATAATAACAATAAGCGGACTGATAGGCAGCTTCTTCTGCCCACTGACTACTCGGAAAGGTTTCGTAAAAGGTCTTGTAATGATAAGCTGCCAAGTAGTAATCATGCATTCCATAGAGAGTGGATGCATAATAGAAATAGACCTCCTCGGCCTTGAGGGTTCCCCTGTAAAGGGTCAATAGCTCATCAAATATGGGGTAGGCCTTCTCGTACTTCTGTTGCTCGTAATATTTCTTCGCTGCCTGAAACTTGTACTCAAGGTCGCTGCTCTTCAGAACCTTTTGATACTCGCCACAGGAAGAAAGAATGATAAGGGCACCCAATAGAAGTACCAGACCTCTGACCTTCTTCAAAATCATCCGGCAAAAATAAGATCTTTTTAACGATCTGTAAAGGCCAAAGCTTGTGCACGGATTTCAGAGAATATCTCTGATTCGAGAATTTGAAATAATTGATCACGAAAAGCATAGGGTCTAGGTGCTGAACGCTCGAGCCAGGCTTTCAATTCGGGTATGACCTTATGACTGAACTTATCAAATACCGGGATCCCCATTTGAGCCATGGCCGCTGCATTATATCCTTGCTCCAACTGTCCGCGGATCGGGATCACGGCTACTTTTTTGCCCAGGAATAAGGCCTCGGCGGGAGTTTCAAATCCGGCACTGGTCAATACCCCTTCAGACGTTCGTACACTTTCGAGGAATCCCTCGCTACTGATCGGAAATACCTCGAGATTGCCCTTTCTAACTGGATCGTTCACTTCTTTGGAAAAAAGATGGAAAGATCTGTCCTGCACCAACGAAACGACCTTTTCCACTTCCCTGACCGAATAGGCAGGGAGATAAACGGTGATGTGTCCATGGTTCTCCGGAATCAAATCCCTTACCTCTTTCCTGATGACAGGCGTGTAGATGTGTCGATCATAGGCAAAGAAGTGAAATCCAATGGCTTTCGTCACAGGCGCATAGTGATGAATGATCAATTTCCCAATGGGGTCGATCTTGTTGGGTTTTGGAACCCAGGGCGAGGTCAGGGCTGCCTGATGGCTCAGTCCAAAACAGGGTTTTCCTTTCAATTTACAGGCCCAGGCAGAAACAAACTCAAAATCATTGATGACCACATCATAATCTTGAATTGGAAGTTGCCTGATCTCGCGATAGATCCGAACAGGATCGTTCTTTAGGAGGGTCTTTGTGTAACTGATCCCTCCCTTTGAATCATAGATAAAGGTCAACCCTTTACTATGGTACTTGGGTTGGACGGGTAGCTTCACTTGTGATTGATCCCCACTGAGGAGAACATCCACCTCTCCAAAACTTTGTAGGACGGGAATCACTTCTCGAGCTCTGGCAACATGACCGTTACCTGTCCCCTGGATCGCGTAAAGGATCTTCATGAACGTTTTCGATAATATCATTTCCTTGCGTCACACGAAGGATCAACCCCTGTAGGTCTACCTCCATCAATTCGGACTCTTCATCAACATCCTCCAACCCGGATTGATATTGGACCACTTCCCATTTTCCCTCTGAATATTCCAAAGCAGTGAGGTTCTCGACCCAATCCCCCGAATTCAGATAAGTGGTCTTCCCACGAGCATTGATGACCTCCCTGAATTGGGGTTGATGAATATGACCACAGATCACATACTCGTACCCTTGATCTATGGCCAATTCAGCGGCTGTTTCCTCGAAGTCGGTTATGTATTTCACCGCCTTCTTCACGCTATTCTTGATCTTCTTGCTGAGACTATATTTTTCACGTCCTATACGAACCAAGAACCAATTCATTACCGCATTGATCATGATCAGTAGATCATACCCCCATCCTCCGAGTTTGGCGATCCATTTGGCATTCTGAATGCTTGCATCAAAGATGTCACCGTGAAAGATCCATGCCTTTTCCCCTCCAAGATCCAGGATGAGTTTATCCCTCAAATGGATCTTACCGAACTCTGCATCGGTGAATTTTCTCAACAATTCATCATGATTCCCGGTGAGATAGTAGACCTTGACCCCTTTGGTGGCCATGTTCAGGATCTGTCGGATCACCTTTAGATGGCTCTTGGGAAAATAACTTTTCCTGAACTGCCATATGTCGATGATATCTCCATTCAATACAAGGACCTTGGGTTTAATACTCTTAAGATATCTAAAGAGTTCTTTGGCCTGGCAGCCATACGTGCCAAGGTGTGTGTCGGATATGACAACCACATCGGGATTGCGTTTTTCCATGGTCGCAAATTGCCCACCAAGTATTACCTGTTCATTACTGCTATGTTAATTACAACTTCTCAATCAACAGAGGGTGTTGATAATTAAGGTCTTTGATGCATTGTGTAGTTATTTCCCCACGTATTTATTTGGATAAATTGGTATATCACCAATTCTTTAAACCTATGAATCGATTTGCAGCTGAATTGATCGGCACCTTCTGGTTGGTACTGGGAGGATGCGGAAGCGCTGTCCTTGCAGCCGCTTTCCCAGAACTCGGGATCGGCTTGATGGGGGTATCATTTGCCTTCGGATTGTCTGTTCTCACTATGGTATATGGCCTGGGCCACATTTCAGGAGCTCACTTCAATCCTGCCGTGACAATAGGCCTTTGGGCCGGAGGTAGGATCGAGGGAAAGGGCATCCCTATGTACATTGCTGCACAACTCATTGGAGGGATCATTGCAGCTGCTGTCCTTTATCTGGTGGCTACAGGGAAACCAGGTGGAGAGATCGGGAGTTTTGCGGCAAATGGATATGGCGAGCACTCTCCGGGTGGTTACGGGCTTTCGGCTGCGCTGATCTCCGAGATCGTAATGACCTTGATGTTTTTACTGGTCATTTTGGGTGCTACCGATGAAAGGGCACCTAAAGGGTTTGCAGGAATTGCCATCGGCCTCTCCCTCACATTGATCCACCTGATCAGCATTCCTGTGACAAATACCTCTGTCAATCCTGCACGGAGTACTTCTCAGGCCCTATTTGTGGGTGGCTGGGCTATCGATCAACTGTGGCTCTTTTGGGTGGCTCCCATCCTAGGAGCCCTGATCGCCGGTTGGCTTTATCGATCGATCTTCAAAAAGTAAAATAGATAAAAAAAGCCCCGCGTTTGCGGGGCTTTCTATTATTGAAGTATCCTTCTGGTCTCTTCGACAATGCTGTTTCTCAATCCATCACTTATCGGCCATAAAGGCAAGCGCATATGCTCCTTACAAATTCCGATATGATGGAGTACGGCTTTGATCCCACCAGGATTGCCTTCTGAAAAAAGCATTCTTGTGATCTCAAACAATCGGTAATGGGCTTCTCTTGCTTCCACCATTTTTCCTGCCAACCCATCTCTGACCATCTGACTGAAAATGGACGGGAAACCTTGTCCGGAAACAGAGATCACCCCTGCTCCACCCATGGCGATCATCGGGAAGGTCAAATTGTCATCCCCACTGATCACCAAAAAGTCATCGGGCTTATTCTGGATGATCTCCATGATCTGCTCCATATTTCCGGAAGCTTCCTTTACGGCAATGATATTCTCAAAATCCTCTGCCAGACGCAGGGTCGTGGTGGCAGAAATATTGCTGCTCGTCCTTCCGGGAACGTTGTATAGGATGATCGGTAAGGGACACTTTAGGGCAATGGCCTTATAATGCTGATAGATCCCCTCTTGAGTGGGTTTGTTGTAATACGGAGATACTGAAAGAATGGCATCCACCCCACGTAGATCCGCAGAGGCAATGTCCTCGATCACCTGTTGGGTGTTGTTTCCACCCACCCCAAGGACAATGGGTCGGCGACCATCATTAATGGTCTTCACGACCTCAAGAACTCTCTTTTTTTCTTCCTTGGTCTGTGTAGCACTTTCGCCGGTCGTGCCAAGGACCACCAGATATTCGACCCCTCCGTCAATGACGTGATTCACCAAGTTGGCAAGTCCGGTTTCATCCAAACCTCCGTCTTCGTGGAATGGGGTCACCAGGGCCACCCCGGTTCCATAAAATTTATCAGACATTATCATTGATGATTTTCAAATAATATAGTAATTGATCGATCCAGGCAGTAAAGGTACCGGATTCACCTTGGATGACAAGTTGAAACAGGTCTTTCCTATCCCTTCTTCCTGCCTTGATACTAGCTACCGCGAATTGGATCAAAAAATCCGGGAAGGGAGCATCTTTTCCGCTTACATCGATCAGGATATCATGAAATCCTCTTGCAAACTCCAGCGAATCTCCTTT
>JAJLJK010000019.1:0-3546 GCA_033844885.1 Bacteroidota bacterium
GGACGACCCGGTCGTCGTGGTGTTCTATTTCCCTCTGATCGCAACACCCATAATGGCCGTGATCTCCATTTTCTATTGGGTGACTCCTGTTGGATGGGATTGGTTATTGCTGATCCTGATGGGTGTGCTCACACAGATCGCTCAGGTTTACATGACCAAAGCCTATCAGGTTTCGACGGTAAATAAAGTCGCGGGGTTGAAATATTTTGGGATCATCTTTGCCCTCAGTTTCGATTTTTTCATTTTCGGAGTCGAATACCAGTGGTTGGCCCTGGTGGGGATCGTCCTTGTTGTAGCCGGGGTCATTCTGAATATTCTGCACAAATCGGCCTTTAAACAATAGGCCGTCTCATTTCTCCAAGGAACAAAGCGGTTGCCATAGCGACATTCAATGATTCCGGTCCTGTTGGCCCCTTTCGGGGGATGGCCACCCTGTGTTCGATCTTTGTTTCCACCGATCGGGATATCCCCTGGCCCTCATTCCCCATGACCAGAACCGCCTTTGAATATCTTGGCTCATCATAGATGCTGTTTCCATCCATAAAGGTTCCCAGGATTGAAAACCCTCTGGAAGAAAGTTCCTCCAGCTTCATATTAAGGTCAGAATAAATGACATTCACTCGTGCCAGGGACCCCATGCTGGCCTGTACCACTTTAGGATTGAAAACATCAACCGTATCATCAGAACAGATTATGGTGCGTACACCGAACCAATCTGCCAGGCGTAGGATCGTACCCAGATTACCCGGGTCGCGGATCCCGTCCATCGCCAAAACAAGGTCCTCATCCGAACCAATGACCTCAGGATCAGGAATCTTGAAGACTGCAAGGACAGGAGAGGCGTTCTCCAATGCTGTGATCTGATCCATCTCGCGCTCAGAGATCTCGTTTGCGGCGATCCCTTCAATCTCAAACCCATTAGTGGAAAAAATTTGATCGGGAATCCATCCTGAAAGAATTAGATCCTCTACTAGCTTTTCACCTTCCGCCAAAAACCGACCTTCGCGGATTCGGTACTTTTTTTGCTTTAATGAACGGATGTATCTTACTTCGTTTTTGGAAATCATAATGTCACCCTTGCTGCAGTCCATCGCAAAAGTCAACATTTTTTGCCGTGCAGCCTCCATTATATTGCTGTTGGGGGTCATGGGATCGTGCAGTTATACCAGGTATGTTCCTGAGGGAAGACAGTTACTGACCGAAAACGAAGTGGTGATCAACGAAAGGGTGGTCAATAACGAGAAGATCACCAACATCATCAAGCAGCGACCCAATAAATCCATTATTGGGGTACGTCCCTATCTGATCCTTTATAACTGGGGCGATCCGGAAGCAAAGAAGGGGATCAAACACTGGTTCGTTGAGATCGGTGAACCCCCGGTGATCGTTGATTCAAATCTGGTTTCCAAATCCGCTTATCAGATCGGACTTTATCTCTTTGGGAAGGGCTATTTCAATAATAGTTACAGCTACGATGTCCACATGAAGAAGTCAAAATTCTTCAATCCCTTCACCTGGGCCAAGAATCCCAAGAAGGCCATGGTGACCTATACTTTCTCTACCGGTCCAAGATATTACCTAAGGAGATATACACAGACCATCAACTCCGAAACTATCGAGAACCTTTATGAGGCATTCAAGGATCGATCATTCATACGAAGCGGAATGCCTTATGATGTGGATTCGCTGGAAGCAGAAAGGACCCGGTTGGCAAAATTATTCAGGGATCATGGGTATTATGCCTTTCCCCAAAGTTTGATCCGCTTCGAGGCAGATACCCTGATCGAAGGAGAACAAGTGGATCTCAAGTTGATTATTTCGGACCTTCCGATCCAACAAGGCGACAGCGTCATTTTCGTTCCTCACAAGCCTTCCATTCTGAAGAACGTTTACGTTGCCGTTTCACAAAACCCCTATCGAGATACGATCATTACTAATGACACCATCAGTTTCCGTGGCTACACCTTTCTAAATGCCTCCAGACTTCAATTCAGACCATTCCTCATTGATCGAAGCCTTAGTTTTGAAAAAGGGCAGCTCTACAGCGAACAGAAGGTCACTCAGAGTTATCTCACCCTGAGTAATACCAGGATCTTTAAAACATCGGACATCACATTCCGCCTTCAA
This sequence comes from Bacteroidota bacterium, assembly GCA_033844885.1. Classification (GTDB taxonomy): domain Bacteria; phylum Bacteroidota; class Bacteroidia; order Flavobacteriales; family Schleiferiaceae; genus JAJLJK01. The sequence goes on from JAJLJK010000019.1 coordinate 2,128, forward strand.
AGCGAGAACGACAGCGTTCGTTACCTGAATGCATGGGTTCGACTTTCACCCTTTGATAAACGGGCCATCACAACCGAATTAGAAGCGACCAACACCTCTGGAAACTATGGGATCGGAGCGGGTATATCCTGGTTGAACCGAAACCTATTTCACGGTGGCGAGATCTTCGAAATGAAACTCAAGGGGGCAATAGAAGCCCAGGTGGTCTCAGAGAGTTCTGAATTCTTCAACACCAATGAGATCGGTGCGGAGATCAGTTTGAAGATCCCTCGATTTCTCCTTGCTGGGAACTTCAACTACAAGATCCCCAAGAGAATGGAGCCCAAAACAAGGACCTATATGTCCATCACACGGCAGAATCGTGTGGAATTCACGAGGGTTCTATTCAAAACAGGTATCGACTACTCCTGGAGGGAATCCATGACCAAGAGTCACACGATAGCTCCTCTTGAACTCACTTTTGTTCGGGTTCCTCAATTGGATACTTCATATTATGAATCCCTCGAATTCAATAATGGTTTCCGGGATAACTTTATTTCCACCACCCGCTATACCTTCATTTACAACAATCAGTTCAAGAACCTGACCCATACGGATTTCTTCAGGGGGAACTTCGAGTTGGGTGGGAATCTTCTTAGTTTGATGGATCAGGCCTTTGGATTCAATCAAAGCCAAGACGAATTGAATCAGGGCTTGATATTCGGAGTCCCCTATACCCAATATTTCAAGGTTGACCTTGACTTTCGCCACAGTTTTAATCTACCAGGAGACAATGTAGTGGTGACCCGGGTCTTTACTGGAATCTCCTATGGGTATGGCAATACCCCTTACGCTCCACCATTTGAAAAGCAATTCTTTGTGGGTGGTAGTAATGACATCCGTGCCTGGGGAGCTTATAAACTAGGACCTGGTATTACTCCTCCTATTGATGGGATCTCTACCGGGACTTTCAAGATCATGGTCAATTCAGAACATCGATTCCCTCTACTTGGAAACCTTGAAGGGGCCCTTTTTATCGATGCGGGGAACGTTTGGTTCTTGAAAAAAGACCTGGGATACCTGACATCCGGAGATCTTGGTGGATTGACCTTGAAGCAGGTAGAAGAATATACCACCTTTAATTTCAGCACTTTCTTTAAACAGATCGCCGTAGGTCCTGGAATCGGGTTGCGATATGACTTCAGTTTCTTTGTATTTCGCCTTGACACAGGGTTCAAACTTTATAATCCCCAGAACATCCTAATCGATGGAGTTTCTCCTTGGATCAATGTGCCAGGTCTGAAGTTTAAGGACCTGTCTTTCAACTTCGCACTTGGATATCCCTTCTAAAGCAATGCTGTGGGGATAAAAGTTATATTTTTGCCCGAACCAGAAACGCTTAATTGAAACGTAATGTCCTACCAAAAGATCGAGGAACTC
>JAJLJK010000020.1:0-6216 GCA_033844885.1 Bacteroidota bacterium
TGAAGGTAATGTGGCCCTTCACGTCGAACCGGACAACCCTGCCAAATATCTCTACGAGAATATCGGGTTCACCAACAAGTACCTTGAAATGCGATATCAGAAAAAGTGATATGACTCCAACAGACTGGAAAGAATTCAGACAGGACCTCCATCGACATCCTGAATTGTCGAGAAAAGAAAAAAGAACGCATCAGAAGATCGAGGATAAACTGAGATCCTTTCGGCCTGATGAATTGATCACCGTGGCCAAAACAGGACTCATCGCCATCTTCAAAGGAAAAGAGGAAGGCGACCGGATCATGCTCCGGACCGATATGGATGCCTTGCCGATTCAGGAGGTCAACACCTTCGATCATCGAAGTCAGAAGGATGGGGTCTCTCACAAATGTGGACATGATGGCCATGCCACGATCATGCTTGCTGTGGCAGAATGGTTATCAGAGAACCGGCCTGAAAAAGGAGAGGTTTGGTTACTGTTTCAACCCGCTGAAGAGATCGGCTGGGGAGCAGCAGCAGTTTTGGCTGAGGAGGTATTTCGAAAGGTTGAGATAGATCACGTATTTGCCCTGCACAATATTCCAGGCGCACCGATGCATCAGTTGATCGTCAAGGATGGCGCATTTACCCCCTCAGTCACCAGTCCCCTCCTCTTCTTCAAGGGAAGGACCAGCCATGCAGCCGAGCCTGAAAAAGGCAACAATCCGGCGGAAGCCATCGCCCAAACTCTGGAACAAAGCCTCAGTCTTGCCCTCAATGATCCCACCTCAGAAAACATGGTGGTCGTTACCCCGGTTTACATGCAAATGGGGGAAAAAGCCTATGGAACCTCGGCTGGTGAGGGCGAGTTACACCTGACCGTGCGGACCTGGTCCAATGAACTTTTGCAGGATGCCTGCGCCAAGATCGAAAAGGTGGCCAAAGAGAAGGCTGAGGATCACAAATTGGGTCTTGAGATCAGATATACCGAGAGCTTCGCAGGGAATGAGAACGATCCCGTTTCCGTCGAAAAGGTCAGGACCACAGCGCGAATTTTGGGTCTCGATCTGTATGAAAAACCGGAACCCTTCAAATGGGGTGAGGATTTTGGCCTTTTCACCCAAAGGTTTCGCGGGTGCATGTTCGGGCTGGGTTCTGGAAGGGATACCCCCGCACTGCACAACCCGGATTATGATTTTCCCGATGAATTGATTCCCACAGGAAGAGACCTCTTCAAAACGCTGATCCAACAATGTCTTTGAACATCGAACATACCACGTCCTCCATTCACCTAAGCCGTAAGTCGCTTCAGGAGAACCTCTCCTTTATCCGAAGTGTGGTTGGAAAGGATGTGGTCGTCAGCTCTGTTGTCAAAGGGAATGCCTATGGTCATGGGATAGAGACCTTTACCCAACTGGCGTATAAATGCGGGGTTCGACATTTCAGCGTATTTAGTGGAGATGAGGCCTATTCCGTCTACCATTCCCTTCCGGGGGACGCGGAGATCATGATCATGGGTTTCCTTCGCCCTGAACAATTGGATTGGGCCATTCGGAAGGGCATCAGTTTCTTTGCTTTCACTTTTCAGATCCTTGAACAATCGATCGAACTCTCCAGAAAACATCACAAAAAGGCCCGGGTGCACATAGAAGTGGAGACCGGTATGAACCGTACCGGTTTCGATCAAAAGAACTGGGACCGGGTGATCGGCCTGCTAAAGAACCACGAAGCGGAACTTGAGGTAAGTGGACTCTGTACTCATTTTGCCGGTGCCGAAAGTATCGCCAATTATTACAGGAATGAGAAGCAAAAGGAGGTCTACAAAAAAGCTGTGGAACTCTTTAAGAAGAACGACATCCATCCCGAAAGGCTCCACACTTGTTGTTCAGCAGCGATGATGCGATATCCAGAAATGCATTACGACATGGTACGGGTCGGCATCATGCAATATGGATTTTGGCCATCTCCGGAGATCTTCACAGAATATGTTTCCTCCACCCCCGATAAGCACTCACCCCTTAAAAGGCTCATTAGCTGGACTACCCAGGTCATGTCTGTGAAATCCGTGAACACCGGAGAGTTCATTGGCTATGGAACCAACTTCATGGCCCCCTATCCCATGCGGGTCGCCATCATACCGGTCGGTTATGCACACGGTTTCAGCCGAAGCATGAGCAATCAAGGTAAGGTCCTGGTTCGAGGAAAAGTGGCCACCGTGGTTGGCATGGTCAATATGAACAGTATTGCGGTCGATATCACCGATATTCCCAACGTTGACACCGGTGATGAGGTCATCCTGATCGGAAAGAAAGGTCGTCAGGAACGTTCCGTCGCTTCGTTCTCCGAATTGAGTAGTCAGCTGAACTATGAGCTACTCACACGATTACCCTTTGATATACCCAGAAAGATCGTCAAATAACACCCCCTGTCATGGCTTACCTGAAATTATACAAGGACAAACTCAAACACAACTACGAATTTCTCGATAGCCTCTTTCGAGAGAATGGGATCGAGTGGGCCGTGGTATCCAAATTACTTTGTGGTAACAAGGATTACATCAAACTCCTGGTCGACCTCGGTTGCAAGGAGATCTGTGACTCCAGGATCAGTAACCTGAAATTGGTCAAAGCTATCTCTGAGGAGGTTCAGACCGTATATATCAAGCCCCCTGCGAAACGCAGCATTCCGAATGTCATCAAATATGCGGATGTCAGCTTCAATACCGAATTTCAGACGATCAAATGGTTGAGCGAGGAAGCGGTCAAGCAGGACAGAGAGCACAAGGTCATCATCATGATCGAGTTGGGTGACTTGCGCGAAGGGGTGATGGGTGAAGAACTCATGGATTTCTATGAGAGCGTATTCAAACTGCCCAATATCAAAGTCTCCGGGATCGGGGCCAATTTGAATTGTCTGCATGGCGTCATGCCCAGTCAGGATAAACTGATCCAGTTGAGCCTATATAAGCAGCTCATCGAAGCGCGCTTCAATGTCAAGATCCCATGGGTGACAGGCGGAACCTCTGTGATGATCCCTCTGATCTTCAAAAAACAGATCCCCGCTGGGATCAATCACTTTCGGGTTGGTGAAACCTTGTATTTTGGAAATGACCTGTTCACTGACGGACCGATCGAAGGGATGAAACAGGATGTGATCAAGCTGTATACCGAGATCATTGAGATCAGCGAAAAACCGGTCATCCCCATCGGTGTGATGGAGACCAATCCCAGTGGAGAGACCTTCGAGGTGGATGAAGAGAATTATGGAAAGACCTCATACCGCGCCATCATCGATGTTGGGTTGTTGGATATCAATCCTGACTTCCTGATCTCAGAAACCCCAGGGATCGAGATCACAGGTGCCAGCTCGGATATGCTGGTTCTTGATCTGGGAACCAATCCGATGAAATTCAAGGTCGGCGATCTCGTCTCATTCAAGCTGAAATACATGGGTGCTCTACGTCTTCTCAACAGCCATTACATAGAGAAACGAATCGTCTGATCCGGATTGGAGATCGGACCTGTGTAGATTTTCGATCTCTGCTTTGTATTTTTAGGGCAAAACTTTAGGGGAGTGAAGAAGAACTACACCATGATCCTAGCCGTACTTTTCGGCTTGGTCTTTCATTTTTCCACTTGGGCACAGGATTTCCGATCCGTTGATATTCAGGTCAAAAAGGCTGGAACGGTCGATCCCAAGGATTTTGGGCCCAATTTTCAGCCGCAGTTCATTCACCTCGAGAAACCCGTTCCCGGTGGGGATTCGTACAAGGGATTTCTTTTGGAGCAAAAGAAAAGAGTTCGCGAACTCTACCCTCCAACGCAAAGACCATCCAGGTCCGGCCACAGGATCCAATCAGCTCCCACCCCTCTCCTGCTAAATGATTTCGGTACTGTTCAGCGCTATGTTACCGGATTTGTCGCCAATGTTGGCGGAGGTATCCCGAATGACAACACCCTGGCCATCAATGCGAATGGTCAACTCGTGACTGCCTTCAACTCGACGGTATGGGGATGGGACCTGAAAACCGACACTTTTCTCTTTGACGATCAGATGTATAACCTCACGGATTTTGCGACATCCGGAAATTCGGATCACTATGATCCCAAACTACTTTACGATCCTGGTGCCGACAGGTATATTCTGGTGTTCCTGGAAGATCGAACCCCTTCGGCCAGCCAGATCGTGGTTTGTTTCAGCACAACCAATGATCCGAGGGATCCTTGGAACAGCTATTACCTACCTGGAAATCCTCTGAATAATAATCGATGGACGGATTATCCCGCCATCAGCGTGACCGACGATGCTCTTTATGTCACCGGTAACCTCATCATCCCGGGGGTATCCTGGCAAGTGGGGTTTGACGGATCCGTGATCTGGCAGGTGGACAAACAGGATGGCTACGACGGAGCACCTACCATTGACAGCCGGGCCTTCACTGATATTCGATTTGACAATCGGTATATCCGGAATCTTCATCCTGTTCGAGGGGCCTATGGTGTTGCCGAGTCACCCTTCTTTCTAAGCAATAGGAATTTCGCTCTATCCAATGACAGTATTTTCATCCTTCAGGTGACCTCCGGCCTGGATGAGCCTGCCGATCTTCAGGTCCAAATGCGAAAAACAAATGTCCCCTATGGGATGCCCCCCAATGGACGTCAGCAGGACACGGATCCCAACGATCCCACCGAAGGTTTACAAACCAATGATGCAAGGGTTCTGGGGGCTTTCCTGCTAGGTGATCACATCCAGTTCGTAGCTAATACCGTAGACCCATTGACGGGTTTCTCAGCGGTCTATCATGGGTTCTTTACCGATGTCTACAACGATCCAAAGGTTCGGGGAAACATTCTTGGGCACCCCACCATGGACCTAGGTTATCCCAATATCGCCTATACCGGAAATGAACCTTGTGACGCCGAAGCTGTAATCGGTGTGAACTATACTTCACCTACCGATTTTGCCGGTAACGGAGCCTACTTTTTTGCCAATGACTCAACCTACTCCGAACTCCTGAGGATCAAGGATGGAGAAGGATATATCAATCGTCTTGCCGGTGGTTATGAACGTTGGGGGGATTACTTCGGTGTACAGCGGAGGTTCGAGTCACCGGGCGAAGTGGTCGCCTCTGGTTTCTATGGATTTGCCAATCGACAGAATGGAAGTTGGAATTCCGTCCTCCGGAGTCCCGATTCGATCCAATTGAATGCCTCGTTCAGCTTCTTGCGTGAGCCCATGGCATGTGATGGACTGGCCCAGGTAAGTGTTTCCGGTGGAGTTGAACCTTACGATTACCAATGGTCGGATGGCACTTCCGGACCCGTCAAAGGAGGGATCTGCCTTGGAGATTCCGTTTTCGTGACCATTAGAGATGCCCGAGGGTGCTCTGCCTCGTTTTCCAAAACCTTCAGTGTGGATCCAGTGACCGGAAATTTTCCTCTTTACCCCAATCCCACTTCCGACCGATTCTCGGTGCAATTCGAGCTGGCTTCAGAGAGGAAGGTCGCTGCCTACCTGTATGATTCTCAGGGGCGAATGGTTCAGCAGCTTCAGGAACGCTGGGTACCTGCAGGCCGAAATGAATTCACCTTCAGCATTGCGCCGCTGGCCTCTGGGGTCTACTTCCTACGTCTGGTATCCGACAAAAGGGTGATCGAAGAAGCCAAGGTGGTCAAGGAGTAATGATCAGAAAAGGTTTTCTGCAATGGTCCTGATGTTATCGGATTTCCCCATGCTGTAAAAGTGGAGTACGGGGACATTATTCTCCATGAGCTCACGAGCCTGTTGGATGGACCATTCGATCCCTACCTGTCTGACGGCCTCATTATCCTTGCATTTGATGACTTCCAGGGCCAGTTCGTCTGGGATGTCCACATGAAATCGATTAGGGATCATGCTTAATTGCCGCTTGGTAGCTATGGGCTTTAATCCCGGGATTATGGGAACATCGATCCCTGCTTTTCGGCATTTATCCACGAACTCAAAGAACTTCTTATTGTCAAAGAAGAGTTGGGTAACGATGTAATCTGCTCCGGCATCCACTTTTCTCTTCAGATTCTGAATGTCGAGATTCAGGCTCGGTGCTTCAAAATGCTTTTCAGGATAGCCTGCCACCCCAATGCAAAAATTCGTAGGTGTGGTATTTTGAAGCTCATCATCCAAATATCGACCATGGTTCATATCCACGATCTGCTCCACCAGTTCACTCGCAAAGGAATGGCCATCCTTCTCGGGGATGAA
>JAJLJK010000021.1:0-1936 GCA_033844885.1 Bacteroidota bacterium
GTCTGAATTCTTTCCAGTCTGTTGGAGTCATATCACTTTTTCTGATATCGCATTTCAAGGTACTTGTTGGTGAACCCGATATTCTCGTAGAGATATTTGGCAGGGTTGTCCGGTTCGACGTGAAGGGCCACATTACCTTCAGCCAATTCGAGGGCCTTTTCCATGATCTGTCGACCATAACCTTTGCCACGGTGTTGAGCATCCACCGCAATGTAGACCAGGATATTCTCAGGAATGTAGCCACTCATTCCCGTGCGATTCATGATCAAAGCGCCGGCGATCTCACCAGAATCATCCAATCCAAGAAGGATAAAACCTCCCTGTCCACCATTTTCTTCTAGCGCATAATCCATGCATTTGAGAATATCCTCTCGTGGGTCGCCGTACTGTTCGAGGTGTTTAAAAAGGAACTCAGCGATCTTTCCCTTGGAGAAGTTGGGATCAGGTTGGGTGTTCTTATTGATGTGTTTGAATTGGAGCTTCACTGCTTCGTTTGTCTTGCTCATTCTTTATGGTTTTTGAAGTGATCAAACTGATGATGATATAAAGTACCGCACTGGTCAGGATCCCAAAGAAATTAGGGTCGAGTTCAAAGGGTAGCGGTGTCTTTGTGAAATTTAAGAAAATGGTCATTCCTCCTCCACCGATCATTCCGGCAATGGCCGCAGCGGTCGTGGATCGCTTCCAGAAGAATCCACCGATCACCGGCACCAACAATCCACTGACCATCACGCTATAGCTCAACAACATCAGGTCAAGGACATTGGTCATTCGGGTGGCGATCAGGATGGCCAGAACCCCGATGACAAGGGTGGCGATCTGTGAGATCCGCAATTGTTTCTCCTCTCGGATCTTGTAGAATCGACTAAGGAGGTCGGTGACGGTACTTCCGCTGGCCGCCATCAGACAACTGTCAGCAGTGGACATGATTGCTGAGAAGTACGCAGACATCATCAAGCCCATCAGTCCGACCGGAAGTATGGTTCGCAGGAATAAGGGAAGCCCCATTTCCGGATCGAGATCACCCGCACTTTCATATCCCAGGTAACCGAACATTCCTTGTTCAAATCCCACTCGGGCAAATAACCCCAGGGCCACGCCCATCAGTGCCATAACCGGCCATTCGAATAGTCCGGCAATGAACCAGGCCCTTTGTGCTTCCTTGTGGTTTCGACAAGAGTAGATCCGTTGATACAAGGTCATTCCAACAAACCATATTGGGATGATCGTGATCCCCCAATTGGCGAGCTGAACCCAGGAGAGGTTGTCAAATTCAATGTACTCAGCAGAGAGGGTGGACCTGACGGCATCCCAGCCCCCGATCTTGTCAAGTCCCAGGGGAATTCCAATAAAAACAAGTCCAGCCATTAGAACCGCCCACTGAACCGTATCTGTATAGATGACGGCCTTTAGACCCCCAAGCACCGTGTAAGTAACCGCGATCACTCCTAGTAAAATGAGTGCCTGGTTCATGCTTAGGGTAGGGAAAGTGGCCGAGGCCAACTTTGCCCCGGCAAGGATCTGAGAGCTGGTGAAGCCAAGGTATCCAATGGCAGAAATGATCCCGGCGATAAATGCCACACGACGATCAAACAGGTGTTCAAAGACCTGAGGGAAGGTCAACAGGTTCACTTTTTGAGATAATTTGGAAACTCTCGGAATGATCATCACTGCACTTAACCAGGCGCCAAGTAATCCTGTGAACAACATCCAAGATCCCGAAAGACCCATGGTAAATCCGAGTCCGCCGAGGCCGATAGAGAATCCTCCTCCCACATCTGTGGCGACTACAGAAAGCCCAACATGCCATTTATTCATGGTCCTTCCACCTACGTAATAATCCTCGGTGGAGGTATTCTTTCGCATAAAGAAGAACCCGATCCCCAACATGGCGACCATGTAGAGGACAAAGATGCTAACATCGATCCAGTGCATG
>JAJLJK010000022.1:0-3146 GCA_033844885.1 Bacteroidota bacterium
GATCATGGCAGGAACCACACCACTGATCAACCAGGTACCGGCAAGAGCTCCGATCAATAACAAGATGATGATGGGTTTGGTGGTGTCCTTGATGTTCTGTGCGATCCCATCAAAGATGTCATCTATCTTCACCCCTTGCCAGGCTCCAAGCAAAGCGGTCAGGGCTCCACTAAGGATCAGGATCACCTGGTTGGATCCTCCCAATGCATCATCCTTGAACACGGATGTGACATTGTAGGTAAGCAGGACGATCAAAAAGAATACGGGTAAAAGGGCTACCCAAATGGTGGGCGTTCTTTTGACGGTCATGGACGATCAATGTGATTTCCGCCGAAGATAATGAAATCGTGAAGGGTTGGGAATTCAGGATTTAGGATTGACAATTGAGGATTAACAATGTAAAATGAAGAATGCAGAATTTGGGATTTTGAGAAGAAATTTGGGATTGGGCTTTTTAGAAGTACCCGGTCACTGAGCTACATCCCAATTCATTCGGTGCATGTGTCGATAATTCGGGGCTGTCGAAGGGCGAATGTTCAAGAAGGGGAATTGGGAATTGAGGATTCAGAATTTATTTTTTTAACTCCTCACTCCTCACTCTTATTCCTGCCCGTCTCCAATTTCATTCCGAAAAGCAATGAGGTGTTCCATGAGTTCGGCCGTTGGAAGACCAACGACATTATTATAGGAACCTTCGATGCGGTTGATCCCGATCAGGCCGATCCACTCCTGGATACCATAGGCACCGGCTTTGTCCAAAGGACGATAATTCTCCACATAATGGCGGATCACATCCCGCGACAGCGGTTTAAAGAAAACTTCGGTGACGGATGAGAAACTTCGCATGTTCCCACGATGGGTAAGGGTCACACCTCCGATAACCTGATGTTTCGTTCCGCTAAGACGGATCAGCATGTCCATAGCCTCGGCTTCGTCCGCAGGCTTACCAAACCGCTCTTCCCCTTTCCACACCTCGGTATCTGCGGTAATAAGGATCTCGTTGTCCTGAAGATCCGGTAGTAAAGCTTTGGCCTTGGCCTCAGATACCCAGACCGCCGTTTCGGTGCCGGAAAGATGCAAAGGGGCAGACTCATCTGCATCTGAGGTACGGACCGCAAAGTGAAGGCCGATCTCCAGTAATAATTGCTTACGACGTGGAGAACCTGATCCTAGTACAAGTCGAAACGGGGAGGGGTTGAATATCATCAGATCTGAAATGCCAATGAGAATACGAGAACGGAAAAGATCCCCAGAACCATCAATACTTTGAGTCCAAGGCTTAGTTTGTGGTAGTCATCCTTTTCGGAGGCCTTGGTGGTCAACCATACCAAATAAAGGGATGGTGTCAATAGGAAAGCAAGGACATATCCGAATGAAATGAAATCCGATCGATAGGACATCAACAAAAAGAGGAAGAAACCGATCAGGATCAGGGTCAATGAAATGAATACCAGGAGTTTATTGGCCCATAAAGGGGCAATGACGGCAAAGGTCTGATAACCGGCCTCCCTGTCTCCTTTGACATCCTCAAGGTCCTTGATGATCTCGCGAGCAAGGGTGATAAAGAAACTAAATGTGCCGTAGGCCAGGAAAATATTGAAAAAGGGAAAGAGAACATCCTTGTTGCCGGAATCCATCACCGGAAGCAGGTCGAATAGTGGAATGATCATCAGGACCGAAAAAGCAAGGAGCGAGATGATCAGGTTTCCGATTATGGGTTGTCTTTTGAGTTGGGTCGCGTAGAAATAAAGCAACAATATACTCAAGGCATGGATCAACCCTAGATTATACATTCCTACCTGGTATCCAACGAAAATACCCAGTCCAACGCCTAATACTGAAAAGAAATAGTAGGCATTCTGAGCCTGCTTTTCTCTAAGGTATCGTCCAATGATAAGCTTATCCGGTTTGTTGATACGGTCGGCTCGCTGGTCGTAGAGGTCGTTGATCACATAACCTGCTGCAGCTACTGAGAGAACCGACAAGGTGAGTAAGAGATATTCCCCGCCCGAAAGAGCGTGCTCGATTCCCAACAGGTCCAAAAATCCGTACCGGAAAAGTAGGTATATCAGAGCCATGATGGTCAGGTTGGGCCATCGAATGAGTTGTAGATAGTGAGATATCTTACCAGACATGATCTCCAGGTTTCATCCAGTTATTCTGAACCTTTAACGTTTGTTCGATCACATCCCGTACACAACCATGGCCTCCTTTTTTTGGGGAGACATAATCGCTGATGGCACGTATCTCGGGAACCGCATCTGCAGGGCAGGTTGCTACGCCGACTGCTTCCATGACCTCATAATCCGGAAGGTCATCTCCCATGAACAAGGTCTCCTCCACCTTCAGATCATAAATGGATTGAAGCTCTCGGAGAGCTTCGATCTTGTCACTGGCGCCCATGTAAATGTCCATCACTCCTGCAGCTTGGAGGCGCTCTTTCACGCCGAGGCTCTTTCCGCCGGTGATGATCGCCACACGATACCCTTTTTTCATGGCCAATTGCAGCGCAAATCCATCTTTCGAATTGAATTTCCGAATGGGTTCTTCTCCCGGAACCAGAAGGACCGATCCATCGGTGAGCACCCCATCGACATCGAAAATGAAGGTCGTGATATGATTGAGAAGTTCTTTATAGTTCTTTTTCATGGATCGCCTGAATGCGTTCGGATAATAGGGTGTAGATCTTTTTTTGTTGGGGATCCTTCAACCATTGCAAATGTTCTGCGATCAACCCCTTGTCCCCACGAACCGCAGGTCCCGTTTGGGCCTCAAGTGGATCCAGATCACGGATCTTGTCGGCGGTCTGCTGGATCAGGGCCTGAAGAGCCTCGAAGGGGATATCGTTCTCCTGACAGATGGTCCAGGCTTCGGCATAGAGTTGATTCACGAAATTATTGGCGAACACCGCAGCTACATGAAGGGCTTTCCTTTGATCCGAATTCGCGTCGTAGACCCTCGTACTAAGACGTTGAGCCAGTTGATGAAGCTTCATTTGCGTATCCGGATCGGATCCTTCAATGAAGATGGGAATGCTTTTCCAATTGACACCCACTCCCTCTGAAAAGGTCTGCAAGGGATAGAACACTCCACGCTTGGGATCCTTATCTGCAAGGATGGATAGGGGCATCCCTCCCGAAACATGA
>JAJLJK010000023.1:0-14833 GCA_033844885.1 Bacteroidota bacterium
GCGGACAGCCCTTTGTGATATTTATCGACGAGATTCCCAAGGGTGTTGATCTCATCCAGAGCTTTCCTATAGGATTCATTCGTGGCTTCATCTTCCAGACTCAGTGTCTGACCATCCGAGAACCAGTTGATGACGCCCAGATAAGGATTCTCGTCATCAGACCTCTTCAGCTTATCTATCTTGGGGAAATGTGACGGGAAAAGGGTTCGAATGGCCTCACCGATAAGATTCTCGGCCACGATGGCTGCACCTTCCTGCTCACCTTCGTAGACCAACTCCACCTTGCCGGTGATCGCTGGAATGATTCCCATGAAATCACTCATGCGCACTTGGGTCTGATTCTCTCCCGTCAAAAGCAGACGACGTTCGGCTGTAGAGATCAGATTTTCCATGGCGGTGACACTCAAACGCGCACTGACCCCACTTTTTTCATCAATATATTCACTCTTTCGTGCCTCAAATCCGACTTGTTCGAGCAGGTCTTTGGCCAGATCGGGAATATGGATTTTTTTGGACAGGTACTCGTCGATACGAGCCTCCTGTTCCGTGATCTTCCTTGCCACTTCGAGACTTTCTGGATAATGGGTCAGGATCTGGCTTCCGATCCGATCTTTCAATGGAGTGACGATGCTTCCACGATTGGTATAATCCTCAGGGTTGGCGGTGAAAACGAACTGGATATCCAATGGCAATCGAAGTTTGAAACCCCGGATCTGAATATCGCCTTCCTGAAGAATATTGAAAAGAGCTACCTGGATCCTGGGTTGAAGATCAGGAAGTTCGTTGATGACGAAAATCCCACGATGGGTTCGGGGGATCATTCCAAAATGGATGACGCGATCATCGGCATAGCTAAGTTTCAGGTTGGCTGCCTTTATCGGGTCAACATCTCCGATCAGGTCCGCCACCGTGACATCTGGTGTGGCCAGCTTTTCAGAATACCTTTCCTCGCGATGGATCCATTCGATCGGTGTTTCATCACCTTTTTGGTCAAGGATCTCACGGGCATATCTTGAAATGGGGTGTAGGGGATCATCATGAATCTCACTTCCTGCAACGATCGGCATCCATTCGTCAAGAAGATTGACCATCAATCGAGCAAGACGGGTCTTTGCCTGACCACGAAGCCCAAGGAGGTTGATGTTATGTCGGCTTAGAATGGCTCTTTCGAGTTCTGGTATCACGGTCGTTTCATATCCATGGATCCCAGAAAATGGGGTGTTCTTTTCACGGAGTCGGAGGATCAGGTTCTCGCGGAGTTCCTCTTTGACTGACCGACTCTTATAACCGGAAGCTTTTAATTCTCCGAGTGTTCGGAGTTCAGATGGGTTCATTAGCGTATATTTTTTCTACGGTTCCTTTGATAGTCCTCAAGAATGAATTGCCCAAGGCCCTTGATCCCAGTGTAAAAGGCCTTTCCTTGATTGGCCTCGGTAAAATCCCGGACAAATTGCTGAAGATAGGGGTCCTGGGCGATCATAAAGGTTGTGATGGGGATCTTCAGGCGTCTGGCCTGGCCTGCCATATTCAGGCATTTACCAACAATGTAATCATCCAGCCCAAAGCTATTTTTGTAATAGGTCCCATCCCGCTCCTTTAGGCAACTGGGCTTTCCATCCGTGATCATAAAGATCTGCTTGTTGGCATTCTTCTTTTTTCGAAGAAGATCCATCGCGAGTTCCAACCCCGCAACGGTGTTCGTGTGGAAAGGGCCTACCCTAAGGTAGGGGAGGTCCTTGATCTCGATCTGCCAGGCATCATCACCAAAGACAATGATGTCCAGCGTATCCTTCGGATATCGGGTGGTGATCAATTCGGATAATGCCATCGCCACTTTCTTGGCCGGTGTGATCCGATCCTCCCCATAAAGGATCATCGAATGTGAGATATCGATCATCAAAACTGTACTCATTTGGGCCTTGTAGGCATGTTCCTGAACCACAAGGTCCTGTTCGGACAGGGTCAGGTCTCCAAACCCGGAGCGAACATGTGCATTCCGGAGTGACTCGGTCATATTGATCTGCTCTACAGAATCCCCGAATTGGAAGGATCGGTGGTCGGAGGTCTGTTCATCCCCTTTCCCCGTGAATTTGGTCTGATGGCTTCCAGCTGAGCTCTTCTTTAATTTTCCAAAGATCTGCTCCAGGGCGTTCTGCCGGATCGCCTGTTCGGTCTTTGCAGTGATGGAAAGACCTCCACCCCCCGATGGATTATCCCGATGAAGGTATCCCCTTTCCTTGAGTTCTTCGATAAAGTCATCAATGGTGTAGGATTCATCCGTGATCTGATACTCGGAGTCCAATTCCCTTAACCAATCCAAAGCTTCTTGTACATCGCCACTGGTATAAGTGATCAACTCTTTGAATAGGTCAAATAGCTTATCAAAGGGAGGTTGGTTGCTTTCAATAAATGGTCCGAAACGGAACCCTTTCATTTATTTATTTTTAAGAAGAAACATATTTCGACATCTTAAGTTTACCAAACAAAAGAGCTTTACCCTAATGCCTTTCGTTCCTCCCAAATCTTATCTGCCGAATCCGTTGCTTCGCAATGGACATGTCCACACGATCTACCCGGCCTTGTTCAGAAGGGTCCAGAAAAGGTACAACAGAAGAGAACGCATCGTATTGTCCGATGGAGATTTCCTTGATGTGGACCTTCTTATTTCGGGGAATCCCCGGGTTGTGCTACTGATCCACGGATTAGAAGGAAGTAGTGAAAGCAAGTATATGCTTGGCGCAACAAAGTTTTACTCTGATCGAGGCTATGATATTGCAGCACTTAATCTTCGATCTTGTTCCGGCGAGATGAACCTCGCCCAAAGACTATATCATCACGGGGTAACGGATGATGTCCATGAAGCCCTTGAGTGGTTGGCGCCCAGTTATAAAAAGGTCTATTTGATGGGGTTTAGTCTTGGAGGTAACCTGGTATTGAAATATTTGGCAGACCAGAATTTCACAATTCCCGGGAATGTCCGGTCAGGTGTAGCGGTCTCTGCCCCTGTGGATCTACCCTCGTGTGTAAAGGAGGTTCACAAAAGATCGAGGAAACTCTATCACGACCGGTTCCTTCGTGACCTGAAAGAAAAGATCCGTCAAAAGGCTATGCAACAGCCTACTCCCAACGCTCAACTGGTCGATCGGATCCGTACCCTAAAGGAATTCGACGATTTTTTCACAGCACCCATCCACGGCTTTCGAGATGCCAATGATTATCATCAGAAGGCCAGTAGCCTTCAAGACCTACCAAATCTTCGACGTCC
Source organism: Bacteroidota bacterium (assembly GCA_033844885.1). Classification (GTDB taxonomy): domain Bacteria; phylum Bacteroidota; class Bacteroidia; order Flavobacteriales; family Schleiferiaceae; genus JAJLJK01. The sequence goes on from JAJLJK010000023.1 coordinate 3,266, forward strand.
GGCTCTTTTGCTGAATGCACTTGACGATCCTATCCTGGGGCACGGTTGCTTTCCACAGAAAGAGGTCGAGAAGACTCGGGATCTCTACGCCATTTACCCCAAATTCGGAGGGCATGTAGGATTTTGTGATGATCCAAAAAAAGGGTATTTCTCGGAAAGGATGGGGCTGGAGTTCTTTCAGGAGAATTCCTAAGACCGTTCAGAGTCGATTCCTTGGTAACTTTGTGAAAAACCATTCGAACATGGCAACCACTTCTACCATCGTTTACCTTGGAGATCTTCGTACACAGATGCGTCACGAACGCTCCGGGGAGACGGTGATCACTGATGCTCCTTTGGATAACAATGGCAAGGGTGAGGCATTTAGCCCCACCGATCTGGTGGCTACCGGTTTGGGAAGTTGTATGTTGACCATGATGGGGATCAAAGCGCGTGATCTCGGGATCGACCTGGGTTCTGTAGAGGTAAAAGTGGAAAAGATCATGGCTTCGGATCCACGTAGGATCTCCAAGATCGTGGTGGAACTTCGAATGCCAAATTCATTGGATCCGAATACATGCAAGATTCTTGAGAATACTGCAAGGACCTGTCCAGTTGCAAAAAGCCTACATCCCGATATCGATCAGGAGATGATCTTCTTTTGGCCCTGATATCCCCCTTTAGAGCGGGCTTTTTCTAGGCCTTCCGACCTGATATCCCTACTTTTGTGATCCGTCCGAACCGATCGGTCAAAACAGAATCACAATCTTAAAACTCCTTTGAAATGAGTAAAGAAGTCAGGGAACTCGAACCGAAAGCCTTGTGGAATCACTTTTCCGACCTGAATGCCGTACCAAGACCCAGTAAAAAGGAGGCGCGTGTCATTCAATTCATCAAGGAATTCGGAGAGAACCTGGGGCTTGAGACCTTTGTGGATAAGATCGGAAATGTGATCATTCGTAAGCCAGCCACCACGGGAATGGAAGATCGCACCCCGATTGTGATGCAATCCCACCTGGACATGGTTCACCAAAAGAACAATGACACCAATTTTGATTTTGATTCGCAAGGGATCGATATGTATGTGGATGGCGACTGGGTAAGGGCCCGAGGAACCACCCTAGGTGCGGATAATGGGCTGGGAGTGGCTTCGATCATGACCATTTTGGCCAGTTCGGAGATCCAACACCCACCTTTGGAGGCCCTTTTCACCATTGATGAAGAGACCGGAATGACAGGTGCAAAGGAGCTCATCGATGGCTATTTGAAAGGAAAGATCCTTTTGAATCTGGATACCGAGGATGATGATGAACTGACCATCGGCTGCGCCGGGGGAATCGACATCACAGCGGAAAGAAAATATGAGGAAAGTTCCCTTTCGGGCGATGGAAAAGGATTGAAAATTACAGTGAAAGGACTTTCTGGAGGCCACTCCGGAATGGATATTCACAAAGGGTTGGGCAATGCCAATAGGGTCCTTGTCAGATTGCTTTGGGGAGCCACCCGGAACTTCGGGGCTCGTGTAGTGTCCATCGACGGGGGAGGACTTCGCAATGCAATTCCTCGAGAAGCCACCTCTACGTTCTGGGTTCCTCAGGATAGGATCGAACTATTGAAGACCTGGCTGAATGAGCAGATCGCCATCCTAAAGGCTGAATTCGCCACCACTGACCCAAACCTGAATGTGCTTGAAGAATCTGTAGGTACTCCGGAAAAGGGACTCTCTCAAGAGGATCAAGGTCGAATGTTGGGGTGCCTTTATTCATGTCCAAATGGAATTTACCGAATGAGTCCAGACATTCAGGATCTCGTTCAAACCTCGAGTAATCTGGCCCGGGTGATCTGCGGTGAGGGTTCCTTCACAGCCATGTGTCTGACCCGAAGTGCAGTGGATTCTGAAAAGATGGATATGGCGGAAGCGATCCGTGCTGCCTTCCAGCAGTGGGACTGCCAAGTGACCATGGATGGAGCCTATCCGGGATGGACCCCAAAACCGGGAGCTGAGATCGTTCAGATCATGGCCGACCTTTACCGTGAACGCTTCAAAGAGGAGCCGAAAGTTTTGGCATGCCACGCTGGTCTTGAATGTGGGATCATCGGTGAGCATTATCCCGAAATGGAAATGATCAGCTTTGGGCCCAATATCAAAGGAGCCCATTCCCCCGATGAACGCACGCAGATCTCTAGTGTCCAGAAGTACTGGGATTTTCTCTTGGAGACCCTGAAACGAATCCCCAAAGCCAGCTGATGAGGTGGATGGCTCTTTGTGTCCTCTTCCTCTTCATAGGATGCACCCCTTATTGGTCCATTCGCAATGAAAGGGTAGAGAGGTGGATGAACCATCCCCCGAAAGGGGCAAGGGCCTTTTTGAATGACGCCAGGCAATTGAATAAATTGAACGATTGGAATGATTTGAATGAGAAGACCATCTTCATTCCCTTATCTGATGGTTGGAACCAATTTGTGAAAGAAGATCCTTATGGTCTGAATCATCCGGATGAGATCGTCCTTAGAAGAAACTGGTTGGATCAGTTCGTTTGCAAGGATACCCTTGGACCTGGTTCCTTGAGGTCCCTTGATTCCATTCCTTGCCTAAGAGGATACCTCAAGATCGATACCTCCAATGACGATATTCTCATTGAGAATGGAAGGGTCGAACGGATCATTCGATTTCAGGATGGAATGGTCTATTTATTCCATTTCCACGCAGAACAATTCCGATGATTCAAAGTTTCTTTTGGATGAAACGGATCTCGATAATTCTAATTTTACTTTGGTTCATGGCATTGGGCACCAAGGCACAATCATTACAAGTAGGGGACAGGATTCCAAATTTTACTCTGAAGGACCAGAAAGGTGAGGATTTTTCTATATCATCCGTATTGGGTGAGCGCATTTTGGTGATCTACTTTTACCCCAAGGATGACACTCCGGGATGCACCAAGGAGGCCTGTGGTTTTCGCGACTCCTATGAGGCCTTTACGGATGAAGGGGCCATGGTCATAGGTATCAGTGCAGATGATGTAGAAACCCACCGACAGTTCGCGGAAAAATATCGGTTGCCCTTCACTCTTCTTGCGGATACCGGGAATCTGGTCAGGAAGAAATTCGGCGTTCCTGGCAACCTATTTGGGTTGATTGCAGGTAGAGTGACCTATGTGGTGGACAAGCGCGGTATTATTCGCCATATTTACAACTCGCAGGTCAATGCCTCCCAGCATATCGATGAAAGCCTGGAGGCTCTTAGAAAGGTGAAGAAGGAAGATGGAAATGAATGATTTGATCTTGTACGGAGGAATTGTTATTGCCACATTCTTCTTTATGGAATTCGTGGCTTGGGCCACGCATAAGTATGTCATGCATGGATTCCTTTGGGTCCTGCATAAGGATCATCATGTCAAGGAGCCTGGGTTCTTTGAAAAGAACGATGCCTTTTTCCTCATCTTCGCCGTTCCAAGTTGGTTGTGTATCATGCTTGGAATGATGTATGATGTGCCAGTCTCAGTGGCCATTGGAGCGGGGATCGCCGTCTACGGATTTGCTTATTTCCTCGTTCACGAGATCTTCATTCATCAGAGGATCAAATGGTTGAGAAAGACCGATAATACCTATTTCAAAGCGATCCGTCGAGCTCATAAGATGCATCACAAGCATCTGACCAAAGAGGATGGAGAGAGTTTCGGTATGCTGATCGTTGAATGGAAATATCTTCAGCAGGAGATTCGTGAACAAAGAAAGCGCCGTGAGGCCCTGCACTCATGATCCCTGAAAAGTGGTATTATCTCTTATTGATGTTGGGGTCGATCCTGGTTCCACTTTTGCGCTCCTTTGAACCAAGGATTCATTTTCATACTTCTTTTGGACCCCTTTTCAAGGGAATCGCTCTGGTAGGTGGAATATTTATCATTTGGGATGCGATCTTCACCCATTACGGAATTTGGGGTTTTAACGATAGATACCTGATCGGACTTAAATTCCTTGGCCTTCCACTAGGTGAATGGCTCTTCTTCGTGGTCATACCCTTCTGCTGTATCTTCATTTTCCGGGTGATGAATTATTTCATTTCCAAGGATGTTGGCCCGCTTGTGACCATGTGGACCACTCGGTTTCTCTTGGGATTCAGTTCGGCTATGGCGATCGTTCATTACGATCGTTGGTATACAGTCCTGACCTTCTCATTATTGGCTCTTTTGTTGTATTTGGAGTTGAATTACTGGAGGTCCCCTTCATGGCTTGGAAACTTCTACAGAAGCTACCTTGTGGTCCTGATCCCTTTCTTTATTGTGAATGGAATCCTTACAGGGAGCTGGATCGAGGAACAGGTAGTGTGGTATAATCCCAATCAGATGATCGGGGTAAGGATCGGAACGGTCCCTTTTGAGGATGCCTTTTATGGGATGATCCTGATCTTGGGAATCACAACAATCTACGAGGCGGGTCGAAGAGGATTTTCAGTTATGGCCCTTCTTCGTGGAGAGGTCGATTGGGATACCGACCCCAAGAAATGAAAAAAGCCGCCCGAAGGCGGCTTCAATAGTGGGTTTGGTTTTCCCTTATTCCATTTTCTTAACAGGGTAGATGATCTCAGTGATCCATTTTGAGGTATCCGGCTCCATTGAAGGGTCGGTCACATAGATCTCGAAGGCCCCCGGGCCTGCATATTCATACCCATTTTCCATCGAATAGGTCTCAAAATTCTCATGTACGGGTCCTACGCCATCATAGGGACCCTTGTATACATTCTTCAACGCGAGACCCTCATAGGTCACACCTCGTTTGATATCGCCACTTCCATTCTTCTTCACATCAGAAGGAATCCCCGCCTGGAAGGAAACCTGATCATTTTCTTCATCCCATTTGGTGTATAGGGCAAAAGGAGCACCGGTCATGGCATCAGGGCCACCGATGTATTCCATGATACGTCCGTATGCATCGCCAAAGATATCTCCTGACATTTCGGAGATCTTCATGGATCTTTCAATGTAGAAATACGGAACTGGTTCCATCATGAATTCCTCCCAAACAATGGCTTCTTTTTCTTTTGCGGCCTTATAGGCCTCAACCTGTGCTTTGAGATTCTCCAGTCCCTTTTGGAAATCATTTCCCATCATTTGATCCATATCCATACCGAGGGTCATAAGCATGGGCACCTTTCCGGTGTTTCCCCAGGTAACCTCGGTTCCGCCTTCCACCTCCTTGAACAGCCAATATCCGTTGGACTGAGATTCGAATGGACTGGTAAAGACCAGTTCGGTCTTCATACTGTTTCCAGGGGTATATTCAATGATCTCAAGAGAGCCTGTTCCGGCGGTATCACCCACCCATGTGTATCGAGCTCCCACTCCTTTGGACTGCTCCTCAAAATTGATCTCCATATCCTTATCCATGGCGATCCAGGGCATCCAATTAGGCCAATTCCTGAATTCGGCAACATATTCTGAGACCATTTCTGGCGAAGCATTGATGGTAACCGTTCGATGGACATCGTAATCTTTCTTGATGAACCATCCGATGGCACCCAAGATCACCACCGCTAGGATGATGTACAAGAGGACCTTAAGAATTTTCATTTGGCAAATGGTTTTGGTTTATTTCAAATGTATCAATAATTGGGTATCGTTTGGTAGGCCTGATCTTATTCACTTTTTTTATGCTCTTAATCATTCGATTGAACATGAAAGGTATTCAAACCACTCTGATCGCCGGAACCATATTACTTTCCAGCTGTTCGGAACCCCAAACCCAAGACGCAACTCCTATGGAAGAGATCACCAAGGATGATTTTCAATGGCAGACCGAACAATTTGCTGACATCCGCATCCTTAGGTACCAGGTACCCGGTTGGGAGAAACTCACACCAAAGCAGCGACTGTACGCTTATTATCTTTCACAGGCGGGCCTTTCAGGCCGCGATATTACCTGGGATCAAAATTATAAGCACAACCTGGTGATCCGAAGAGCTATCGAGGACATCCTCAAGAATTATGAAGGATCAAGGGAAGGAACCCAGTGGGAGGAATTCTATACCTATGCAAGGAGAGTGTTCTTCTCCAGTGGGATCCATCATCATTATTCAGAGAAGAAATTCCAGCCTGGGTTCACTCGCGAATACCTGGAGGAACTTTTGACATCTTCGGGATCCTCTCTTACGGAAGAAGCAAAAACAGCCATTTTTGATCCTGATTTGGATGCAAAGCAGGTCTCCAAAGATCCTTCCACGGATCTGGTCATGGCTAGCGCGGTCAATTTCTATGGTGACGGACTCACAACCAAGGAGGTCGATGCCTTTTACAATGCCATGGAAGATCCAAGCGACACCACACCAGTAGCCTATGGGATCAACAGCCGTCTTGTAAAGGGTGAGGATGGAAAGCTTCGGGAACAGGTCTATCGGGTCGGTGGGCTTTACAGTCCTGCGATCGAAAAGGTGGTAGAGAATCTGAAGATGGCTCAGGTCTATGCTGAGAATGAAGCACAGGCCAATGCTTTGGGTCTACTGATACAATATTACGAGACCGGTGATCTACAAACCTGGGATGCCTACAATATCGCCTGGTTGCAGGCAACAGAAGGTGATGTTGATTATATCAATGGATTCATCGAAACCTATGATGACCCCCTCAGCCGAAAGGCAACCTATGAGACGGTGATTCAAGTTCGTGATCTTGAGGCTTCCGAGCAGCTTGCCAAAGTGGGAGAGTATGCACAATGGTTTGAGGATCATTCCCCCATTATGGATGAGCATAAGAAACAAGAAGTAAAGGGGATCACTTATAAGATCATCAATGCGGTCTCCGAGGCCGGAGCGACTTCACCTTCGACTCCCATTGGCGTGAATCTCCCCAATTCCAGTTGGATCCGTGAGGCTTATGGCTCAAAGTCCATTTCGCTCGGAAATATTGAGCACGCTTATGAAAAAGCCAGCGGAAAGGGCCTTTTGGCAGAGTTTACCTTTACCACTGAGGAACGTGAGCGTGCCGAGAACCATGGTGACTTGGGCAGCCGTCTTCATACCGCCCTTCACGAGGTTGTGGGTCATGCCAGTGGAAAAGTCAATCCGGGTGTGGGCCAACCACATAAGACCTTGCAAAACTATTCCAGTACACTTGAAGAGGCCCGTGCGGATCTGGTGGCATTATATTTCATCATGGATCCAAAGATGATCGAGATCGGTTTGATGGATAGTGATGAACCTGCCAAAGCGGAATATGATAGTTATATCCGAAATGGTCTGATGCTTCAGTTGCGGAGACTGAACCCAGGAGAGGATATAGAAGAGGATCACATGCGCAACCGTCAATTGGTTGCTTCATGGGCCTATGAAATGGGTAAGAAAGAGAATGTGATCGAAAAGAAGGTGGTCGAAGGAAAGACCTACTTTGTGATCAACAATTATCAAAAACTCAGGGAACTCTTTGGACAGTTACTCCGCGAGATCCAAAGGATCAAATCCGAGGGTGATTTTGCTGCTGGTCAGAAGTTGGTAGAGACCTATGGGGTCAAGGTGGATCCTGATCTCCATGCTGAGGTTCTTCGTAGAGCGGACAAATTGAATATTCCGCCTTATGCTGGGTTCATCAATCCGCAGTTGAAACCTGTAATGGATGGAGATTCCATCATTGATGTGGAAGTGGAATATCCGACCTCGTTCATCGATCAAATGCTTCATTACGGGGAAACCTATAATTTTCTAAAGTGATCTAGAACAAAGGCCTCCTTCGGGAGGCTTTTTTTTTGGAAGAGATAGATGGGTGATAAATGTGAAGGGAGAAGTGAGGAGTGTTTAGAGTGAAGAATAGAGAATGAATAATGAAGAATAGGGGAATAGTAGAGGGGAGTGAGTAGTGATGAGTGTTTAGAGTGAAGAATGAATAATGAATAATGAATAATGAAAAATAGGAGAATAGTGGAGGGGAGTGAGTAGTGATGAATGTGGAGTGAAGATAGAGGTGAATAACCGATAGTCAATGGCTAATTGTCAATTCTCAATTGTCAATTCTCAATTGTCAATCCTGAATCCTGAATCCCGTATTGTAAGTTCCAAATTTGGAGTAGTGAGTAGAATGATAAATAGTCAATTGTCCATTGCTATTTGTCAATTCTCAATTGTCAATCCTGAATCCTCAATCCTGATTTCTTCATTCCCAACCTGGATTCGTTGTCCTTAAGCGCATAGTTTGGAATCAATTTTTGAATGATAAAAAAAACCGCCTAAATGGCGGTTTTTTATTCTCCAGCGGTTGGGTAAAAACTATAACAGGTTGAGTTTTTCCATCAATTGTGGACGATTGCTTCGACTAATAGGAATGACCTTATCTTTGATCAGAAGCGTCCCATCTTCGATGTCAACGATCTTGTTCAGATTGACAATGTAGGAACGGTGAACTTTGAGAAAATGGGTCTGCTCAAGCTTTGCGCTCACACTTTTGATGGTGTTGTGAGTAATGAAGCTACCGTTATCAGTGACGATCTTAACATAATCACCGACGTTCTCGATGAAATAGATGTCGTCCAGGATGATCCTGACCAATTTTCCATTCACCTTGACGAACATGTCTTCGAATTCTCCTTTGGCACCGGCACTACCTGTGGTAAGAGCGGTGGAGGAATTCACTTTTTTCTTGTACTTGTCGATGGCCTTTTCAAATTTCCCATAACTAATGGGCTTTTTTAAGAAGTCAACAGCTTCGTATTCAAAGGCATCGAAAGCATACTCTTTCTTAGCTGTGGTGAAAATGACCTCCGGGATGACCGGGCTGGTCTCCAGGAACTCTATCCCGTCCACATCCGGGAGCTCAACGTCAAGGAATACGAGGTCCACCTCGTTCTCCTTCAAGAAATTAATGGCCTTCTCGGCACTGTCGTAGATCCCAATAAGCTCCACATCCGGGTGCTTATCGCAATGACGCGCCAAGTTCTTTTGGGCCATCAATTCATCTTCCAGAATAATACATTTGATCATAGAGGAGATAGTGTTGTTTCGTTAGGCATTCAATCGTTGTAGTTCTGAGCGAGAGATTTCTATGGCTTCATGCACCAACCCTGGAAGATCATTGACGATTGCGTCTATCTTTGCCGGGTCGAAGGTGTCGAATTTATGAAGTTCTAATTTTAGGAAAAGTTCTTTGATATCCGGGCGACCGACCATTTCGAATGTAGGCTTCATTTTGTGAGCCTGTCTTCCGAATTCTTCCCAACTTTGATCCTTGTAAAGAGAAAGCAACTTATCGAATTCTTCTGGAATGGTCTCAATGAAGATCTCGAACATGTCACGGATGTGATCCATGTCTCCTTCATAGAGTTCCTCCATCACGGAAACGTTGATGGATGGGTGAAAGTCTGTCTTGTTAGGCTTGGTGGTTTTCATAGCTGCTGGGTGTTAGATTAATCAGGAATGTGTCAAATATATTACATTCTTCTGAATTTCGTCGAAAATGTCTTGTTTATCTGAAAAAAATTACCAATGGTAGAACTCTTCACTGCAGAAAATTTGATCGCTTTTGCCACCCTCAGCTTCCTGGAAGTGGTACTTGGGATCGATAATATCATCTTCATTTCCCTTTTGACCAATAAGCTGCCAGAGGAGATCCGCAAGCGTGCCAGAACAGCAGGGATCGGGCTTGCATTGATCTTTAGGATCGCCATGCTCCTCGGAATAACCTGGATCATTGGGCTGACCGAACCCTGGTTCGCTCTTTTCGGAATGACCTTTACCGGAAGGGATGTCGTCCTGATCACCGGAGGTTTCTTTCTGATCGCTAAAAGTACCAGTGAGATCCACCATAAGATCGATCTGGATGTCACTCCCGCTGAAAAGATGGGAAAGAGGGTCGCTCGTAATTTCTTCTCCATCATTGTTCAGATCGGTCTTTTGGATATCGTTTTCTCCTTCGATAGTATCCTCACGGCCATAGGGATGACCAATCAGATCATCATCATGATCGCTGCAGTGATCGTTTCGCTCGTGATCATGCTCATATTCGCAGGAAGGATCTCCAGTTTCATCGAAAAACATGTTTCTCTCCAGATCCTGGCCCTTTCATTCTTGATCCTTATAGGATTCCTTCTGATTGCGGATGGGTTGGGTCAACATGTTCCCAAGGCCTATATCTATGTTGCCGTTGGTTTCTCTTTGGGTGTAGAATTTTTGAATATGAGGGCGGAGCGAAAGAGAACAATGATGGAAAGTCCTAGTGATATTTCCCGACAAGACGGAAATAATCCTCCAGAGTAGTGAGATTGGCTTTCTTTGACCTTGGGTCAGGGAAGATGGGGTAGGAGGTCCCCCCGACCAAGATGGCCGTACTGTCCTCTTCGATTAAAGCATTGAATAGATAGGCGCCTAATTCGAAGTGATCTTCGTTATTGGCGGTGGACCAGTCAAATGGATAGATGGAATTTCCGATCCAAAATTGAAATTCAGTGTCTTCGAGAAAATGGGACCGTTGGGAGATCAGGAAGGCCTCTTCACGGCGCCATGAGGCAATGATGGTAAAGTGGATTCCTACGGTCGAATCCGCAACCCACGATTCTTCCATTTCCAGGATATCCGCCCCCCAATCAGAACGCTCTTCTCTTTCGTAAGAAAAAGACCGAATATTGTGAAAATACAAACGATCCGAGGAGTTCATGTGGAAACCGACCTGTTCGATGTTCCGAACCTTATTTTTGGGTGGGAAAACGACAAGAAGTAGGATGACCCCAAGTACGAAATACAATACCCACCGTTTCAACCGTTTTTCATCCATTCCAAAAGAACAAAGCCCAAAAACCTTTGTTCTGCTAACTTGATCCATGGAAAAACAAGCTATTGTCATTGGTTCGGGAGTGGCTGGAATCGCCTCAGCGATCCGCCTATCAGTGAAAGGATATAAGGTTGACCTCTTTGAGAGCAATTCTTATCCGGGCGGAAAGATCACGGCTATCGAAAGGAAGGGCTACCGATTTGATGCCGGACCATCTCTTTTCACCCTTCCTCATTTGGTAGAGGAACTTTTCACGCTGTGTGGAGAGAATCCCTCACAACATTTCAAGTATATCACCAAAGAGGAATCATGCAGGTACTTTTGGGAAGATGGCACTCATTTGATTGCGGGTACGTCTGCTGAGACCACGTCCCAAGAAGTTGAAAAGGCACTTGGTGTTCCCGCGGAGACAGTCCGAAACTATTTGCGTGAGAGTGCCTTTATCTGGAATCGAACCAGACCCTTTTTTCTGGAACGTTCCCTTCACAAGTTGAACAGCTATCTTGATCCCACACTGATACCCACCCTTCTGAGCATTCATCGTCTCCATTTGACCTCCACGCTTCATCGGGTGAATAGCAAGAAGCTTCAGCATCCCAAATTGGTTCAGATGTTCGATCGGTACGCCACCTATAATGGTTCGGATCCTTATCAAACCCCCGGGGTAATGACGGTTATCCCTCATCTCGAACACAATCTCGGGACCTACCTTCCGGTGGGGGGAATGCATGATATCACCACCTCTCTGGTGGCTTTGGCCGAACGACAGGGAGTGACGTTTCACTACAACTCGCCCGTTTCAAAGATCCTGATCCATGAACAGAAAGCCGCTGGTGTAGAGGTT
>JAJLJK010000024.1:0-3859 GCA_033844885.1 Bacteroidota bacterium
ATAGCCGAGATGGGAAAGAGAATAAAGGATCGACATGGAACAGTGTTTAACACCATCCTCATTTCCAGTGATGATGCACCCCCCTGCCCTTCCATAGAAAATGGACTGGTCCTGCTCATTGGTCTTCCCCGACCAAGAATAAAGTCTTTCGATGACCCTGGAGCATACCGAGGATCGTTCCCCAAGCCATATAGGTGTCCCAATGACAAGAATATTTGCCCGAAGGACCTTTTTCATGATCTCCGGCCACTCATCCTCCGACTCACCTTCTTCCTTCATATCAGGTTGAACGCCAGTAGCGATATTTTGGTCGACAGCCCGTATCATTTCCACCTCCACCCCATTCTCCTGCATAAGGTCCATGGAAACTTTCATGAGTCCCTCTGTATGACTCAATCGAGGTGACCGTTTGAGAGTGCAATTGATAAAGAGGGCGGATAGGTCATTGAAATCATTCATTATCTTGATCTTTTGCCTCGATCTTCCATTCCATTCGAAGCGCATTAGGAAATTTGAAGAACCGGGTATCATATAGGTTAAAAAAACCGATCATCCCATTGGTCAATAAATAGGATAATCGATCCATGATCCCTTGTAGATCCTTGTTTCTCTGAAGAACTCGTTCGGTCCAGCTGAACAGCTTTCGCAGTGTTTCGGGAAGGAATCGTAAATACCAGGGGAGATTGCTCTTTAGATCGATGGCCTGAGCAAGCTCATCCTCTATGAAGTAGTCAATGATCCACATGGAAGGCCTCCCCAGTCGCTTTGGAAAAAAAGGAGCTGTGAACGAAACCAGGGCATGGGTCAGACTGGCACCGCCCTCGGAAGGAGCCACCTGCCTTTTTAGGATCAGATCCCTCAATTCACATCCTTGGTGATAGGAATCTGGAATAAGATCAGGATGCACCCCCAAGCATGTTCCTACGATCTTCCAGTGATGCATAAAGGCATGTCTTTCATCCGCCGAAAGGCGAATCCCAGAGGCTTCCAAACCGTCGATCACAGAAGAACTGAAGGTTTGAAGGGTGACCGCGAGATCCTCCTGATTGATGGGAACCCCCATTTCATTCTTATTCCAGTTTCCACGTTGAACGAAGGATCTAACCGAAGCGTGAATGAGTCGAACTTTAGCGATCACCTCGAGACCACCGTTCTTAAGGCCATTGGGGCCACAGACCGATATCATGAATTTTCCGGTCTCAGCGATCCTCCTTGCAAAAATCTGACTGTCGGATCCTGTTCGGGTCAGCCTACCGGTGTGTAGGAGAACCTCAGCCCCTCTCGCACATGCATAGAGGGTGGGTAGGGATTTGAAATATAATACAAGAAGGATACGGGGGCCATGTCTCCTGAAGATCTCTTCACTTTTTCGGATCAGGGTCTGATCCGCCCATTCCGGGATCCTCAACTCCTGGACCATTTCCAAAAGAGACGATGGCAACTCTTGGGAAGGGATATCCACCTGGTCGATCAATCTCGAGAAAAGGGCGCGAACATCCGGGCGACCTGGATCTTGATTCATCCTTTGAATGACCTCATCGGCCACCGGGTCTCCCATCTGGCGAAAGGAATCCAATTCATGTGGAAGGGGTTTCGAATATCCCATTTACCGGTTTTCCTTAAATATAAAGGTTATCCACTGGAAATCCGGGAAGCAAAACAGATCAACGAATCATGATCGTTCAAAGCCCTCCTTGGATTATTTTTAGGGAAAATCATGATCGATGAAACACTTCATTTCCCTGGTGGGACTTTTCATTCTCGGCGCTTGCGGAGTGAATCACTTTCAGGTGGGATCTCCCGTCAGGAATGAATTTCAGGATACCCTGTCCGTTGACCACTGGATGAACCTATTGATCGTTCCCGTAGAGATCGATGGTCAAACCTATCGCTTTCTATTCGACACTGGGGCTCCGAACGTCATCAGTGAGGAACTACAATCGGTTCTCAAGTTAGATACAGTCACCGATATAAACGTGAGGGATTCACAAGAGCAAAGACAAAGGCTTTCTGTGGTAAAGATCCCGCTTCTAAGCCTTGGAAAAACAGAATTCAAGGATTATTCGGCCATTGTCGGTGATCTGAGAGGTGTTCCTGAGATCCAATGCATGGATATTGATGGGATCCTGGGGGCGAATGTGATGAAGGATGCATTCTGGATCGTCGATGGTTCTCGCAATCAAATCCTTTTTGGATCCGAGAAAAACTGGGATATCCAAGATTCCGCCTCGATCACTCTCCCCTTCAGACCCAAGGCTTCAGGAACCCCGGCTGTGGATATTGAGATCAATGGAAAAACAGTGTCCAACACTACTTTCGATACAGGTTCCAATTCTTTTCTCAGTGTTCCGGCTTACATTTTCCCAGACATGGATAGCCTTCCGAATCTCCAGGTTCACGGTCATCTTGGAAGCGGCCTGTTCGGCTCAGTCCATGATACGGATCACTACATTCCCGGAGTCCTTTCCCTTTCGGGGATGATCGCCGATTCGGGGATCGTTCGTGTAAAGTCCAATGAAGGAAAGGGAATCCTTGGCATGGAATACTTAGGTCAGTATCGCATGTATCTTGATTGGAAGGATCGAAATATCGTTTTGGAGCGGACCCAACCCTCCGATCCTATGCGATTCTATAGCTTCGGAATGGGATTGAGATGGGAAGATGGAAAGTTGCTCGTAGCCAATATCCTTCAGGGTTCATTGGCCGACCAATATGGGGTCAAGGTGGGAGATTGGATCCTAAGATTCAATAATATGGACGTTTCCAGTACCAGTCAGGAGGAATACTGTCAATGGATAAGTTGGTGGTCTGCCCAAAAATCGGTCAGGATCAGTATTGCTCAGTCCGCCAAGCTCGACCTTGAAAAGCAACTCATGTTTCAGAAGTCTCCGACTCCCTGACGGTTCCCAAAACCCCTTGTGACTCCAATTTTCGGATCAGCGAAAGTGCCATCCCAAAAACGAGGGCCATGATGATCCCTGAAAGAATGTAAGGATACCGATACCCTATTCCATAAACAGAGCCCCCGACAAGTGGACCGAGAAATCGAGCCAGAGAACCAAAGCTCTGATTGATACCGAGGATCTTTCCTTGTTCTTTCTTTTCCGCCACCTGTGAAAGGACAGAATTAATGGTCGGGGTGAGGAACGCCACACCGAGGGAGATCAAAAGGAGACAGAGAAGTTCCAGAGGAATGAACAGGTCCTTGGGAACGAAAGGCATCAGGGTCAGACCTGTACCCATGAGGAGGACACCATAGGTGAGCATTTTCTTTTCGCCCAGCCACTTGTTGATCTTTCCGATCAATCCTCCCTGAATGATGACCGCCAGTACCCCGATATAGGCAAAAACATATCCCACTTCGGCTTCCGAAAGTTCATAATGCTCTTCCCACATGAGGGCAGCCGTAACTTGCATCAGCGAGAATGCCACAATGAAAACAAAGTTGATCATCAACAATTCGCGGATGAGATCCCTCCGCAGAGACCGAAATATATCTCCAAATGGATTGGGAAAGATCCGGCTTCCCTTTTCCGGGTCCTTATTGGATTCGGGCAGGAAGAAGTAAGCACTGATCAGGTTCACAAGGCAAAAGGCCATTGCAGCATAACCCACATAGGGAAGGCCGTAATTCTCTTTGAGGAAACCACCCAAGGGGGGGCCAAAAATGAATCCCAGACCAAAGGCGGCACCGAGGATCCCAAAGGCCTTTGTCCTTCTTTCCACCGGAGTCACATCGCTGATATAGGCCTGTGCGGCAGAAAGATTAGCTCCTCCGATCCCGCTCAATATCCTCGAAAGCAAAAGAAGCCAGAGGGTAGTTGCATGGGCAAAGAGAAAATACGAAAAGGCCATCACA
>JAJLJK010000025.1:0-1424 GCA_033844885.1 Bacteroidota bacterium
ATCCAAAGGATACCCATTTCACTTGAGGAAGCCTGGGATTTCTTTTCCTCACCTGCAAATCTTTCTGTGATCACGCCTGAATACATGAATTTCAGGGTCCTCAATGGGCTTCCTGAAAGAATGTATGAGGGACTTTTTATAAACTATAAGGTATCTCCCCTGTTAGGAATCTCATTAGGCTGGACCACAGAGATCACCCATATTAGGGATCATGAATTCTTTGTGGATGAACAAAGGGTAGGTCCTTATCGGATCTGGCATCATGAACATCATTTCAAGGAGCTCTCAGGGGGTGTGGAAATGCTCGATCGAGTTAGTTATGAAATTCCATTTGGGATCCTTGGAAAAGCATTGCACCCTCTCTTGGTTGGGCCCAAACTCAAAGAAATTTTTGACTTTCGCTTTAAGAAGGTTGAAGAACTGTTTGGAAAATTCGAATGATCGATGGATGGAATCTGGTTTGGAGTAGATTTTGGAAGTAAGTTGTCTGGGAACACGGTTGTGGCCATTCACAATCACGGGAAGATCTTCTTCATGGATATGGACGCTGGTGTGGATGCAGATGAATTCATTAAAAGAGCTGCACAACATTTTAAGCCAGAATACATCTTTCTCGATGCACCGCTGAGCCTTCCCGGAATATATCGTGGGATCGATGGATGTTGTGATTACAATTTTCGGAAAGCAGATAGGGACCTTTGTGCCATGTCGCCCATGTTCCTGGGTGGCTTGACGGCACGAGCCATGAGATTGAAATCAGAATTGATGAATGATCTTCAGATCGAGGTCTATGAGACCTATCCAAAGGTTAAGGCTCAGGAGCTTGGGTTGATGGACCTAGGATACAAAGGACGAAAGATCCAACTGATCTCTTGTCGAAATAAGGTGCTCTCCGAGATCGACCCGGATATCTTGATCGATTGTAATGATATTAAAACCTGGCATCATCTGGATGCCCTTTTGGCATTGGTGTCAGCAATGAATTTGAAAAAAGAACAGGTGGAGCGGTTTGGGGATCCGGTGGAAGGACAGATCATCATCTGATTCCTTTCTCAGAATGGTAAGGTTTTTTCGGATATTTTAAACAATTAACCCATTTGTTCGTTTAAAAGGAACCTTTACACAACCCAAGTCAAACCAAAAATCAAACTCATGAAACGTTTTGTTTTCATTCTTGCTTTGCTTTTTTCATCAACTCTAGCCTTCTCCCAGACCGGAAATATCGGTTTGAGACTTGGTGCAAATGATGGAGTTGGAGCCGAGATAAGCTATCAGCATCTATTGGGATCTTCAAATCGTATTGAATTCGATCTTGGATGGAGAGATTCCAGATCATGGGATCTGGTGAAACTTTCAGGTATCTACCATTGGGTTATGCCCATTGAGGGAGGATTCTACTGGTATGTAGGACCAGGTGCCGCTCT
>JAJLJK010000026.1:0-4630 GCA_033844885.1 Bacteroidota bacterium
CTTGCTGCCCAGAAAGCGGCCAGAATATTCAAGGAACAAAAGCGTGGAAACATCATCAACATCGCCAGCTCGGCAGGTGTAAAGGGATTTTCTCATGGAACGGTTTATGCCGCGTCAAAGTTTGCCCTTCGAGGAATGACCGAATGTTGGCGGGCCGAACTCAGACCCTATAATGTCCGTGTGATTCTGGTCAATCCAAGTGAGGTTACCACTGCCTTCAACCAACCCGGGAGGAAGGAACGCGAGGAGGTTCCCAATAAATTGAGGCCCGCTGAGATCGCTCATTCCATTGTTTCCGCCTTAGAGATGGATGACCGTGGATTCATTACCGAACTCAGTGTTTGGGCTACCAATCCATTCTGAAAGAAAAGCCGACCCTCATTATCAATATGATAGCCCCAAAGGTAGAACCCAAGGGGCTTTTTTATTTTAAATATCTACATATCAGCTATTTATAAACCAATTTAGCTAATGGCATCACCCTTGCAATTCATATGATCAAAAACTGAGTCATGCCTGGGAAAAAATTACCCTCCATCAAGAACGAGGATCAATATGAGGCCCTTCGAGACAAGGGAATGAGTAAGGAAAAAGCGGCAAGGATCGCCAATTCCCCAGATTCCGGAAAGAAAGGTGGAGGATCGAAACCTTACGAAGAAAGAACCATTGAAGAGCTATATCAAAAAGCCAAGGAGATCGGGATCGACGGTCGGTCCAAGATGGACAAGGACGAGTTGATCTCCGCGCTCAGAAATCATTAAACCTGAATGAAATGTATATCGCACAATTCACAATAGACATACTAACCAATCTCATTGAGCGGAATGCCCACTCAGAGAGGGTCATGAGTTATGGAGCCGAGAACACCAAGAACGAGGATCTAGAACTCTTCTTCAAGAATGTTGGAAGACAACGAGATTCTTTTCGCCGTGACCTGGCAGAAGCCATGAAAGACTATGGCGGTTTCCCCATCAATACCGGTGATATGGAGGATCGCCTTAAAGAAATGTGGTTGATGGTCCAGGAAAGACTATACCTGAACGATGATTCCTCTTATGTGGAAACCGCCTTTGAAGCCGAAAAAAGAGCCCTGGAGAATTATCAGGAAGCCGTTTCGGATGACCAGTTGAATCCCGGTCTGAAATCCCTTTTGAGCCGTCACCTGGAGTCCTTTTTCTCCACTACCCAGCAGCTTGAAATCTGGATACAAACCTTAAAAAAGTAAACACAATGCCATTATTGGAAAAAAGAAAGATCGCCATACTCACTGAAGACGGATTTGAGGAATCAGAATTAATGGTTCCTAAAAAAGCCCTTGAGGAAGCAGGTGCAGATGTACATATCCTATCACCAACCAAGGATGTGGTTCGAGGATGGAAGGGCGATGGCTGGAGTTCGGAGCTTCAGGTGGATCATCACCTCGATGAGGTTCGCGCCGAAGATTATGACGGCCTGATGATCCCTGGAGGAGTTGCAAACCCAGACCTTCTAAGAAGAAGCGATAAAGCCATTCACTTTGCTCGTTCCTTCTTCGAACAAGGAAAACCGATCGCTTCGATCTGTCATGGACCCCAGCTCCTGATCGAGACCGGTGCCCTTCAGGGACGTGAAATGACCAGCTTCTCATCGATCTCTACCGACCTCAAGAATGCAGGAGCCCGTTGGGTCAACAAAGAGGTTGTCGTCGATGAAGGTCTTGTCACTAGTCGTAGTCCTGAGGATCTCGAGGCTTTCGTTGGAAAGATGATCGAAGAATTTGCCGAGGGTGTTCACTCAGAGAACAGAACCGCTATCTGAGAAAGACCAATAGATCAAAAAAACCGGGCTGGCGCCCGGTTTTTTTATTCACAATCCACTTGTCTGGTATACTCCATTCGCGAAGTATCAAAGCCAAGTTCTCTGGCTTTTCTCAATAGGGTCTCAAGAATCCCAGGGTCTGGCTGACGCGTTCTTGAAAGGATCCATAGACTCTGCCGGTCAGGGCCTCCGACCATGGCATATTCATAATCTCCACGAATATCAAGGATCCAATAATTACCACGGAAAGGCCAAAAGAATTGAACCTTGAGCTTGGAATTATCTCCTTTCGAAACAGGGAAAGCTTTTCCCTCTACACTTCGGCTCTTTTTCTTCTCTTCATCGAAGCACGTATTCACGACCTTGATATTACCATCTTCCAATGGTGTATACTCGGCTGTCACACAGGCGCATCCCTTCTGAAATCGTTGAGGCAGATGAGCGATATCATACCAGATCCCTGAATAGGATTCCAAATCAACTTCCTCAACCGTAGGAAGAGGTTGTTGGGTCCCACAACCCAACATGCCCAAAAGAGGTATCATGAAAAAGATTTTGCGCATAAAAAAAGGTAGCCTAATCAGGCTACCTACAAGTTCGTTGATTTTCATACACGATCCAAGATCTGTTCTACCTGTTCTCTGGTCTTGGAGATCCTTTTCGAGATACGACCTACCAACTGATCGTAGTTCCCATCCCGAAAGTCCAGGTCTTCGTTTGTGAGTTCGTTGAACCGTGTTTTGAGATCTTTTTTCTTTTGTTCCCAGTTATCAGGGATCTTGCGTCTCATGATCTGGATCAAATTTTTCGGATGAGTTCAACAACCTCATCCCTGGTTTTTCCTAATTTCTGTTGGATCCGTCCCAACAATTCATCTTCTCTACCTTCCTCAAATCGGAGGTCATCTTCGGTGAGGACACTGTAGGATTGCTTCAACCTACCTTTAACCTCATTCCATTTTCCTTTGATCTCTAGCTTATCCATAGTTTCAATTTTTCCCAAGTAATTGGAATAACCATACCACATAATCCAGAGACTGATATTCAGAGCATTACCTAATAAATGCCATCGAAAACCCTATCAATTTGAAAAGACGGGTTTCAGTTCGATATGTTGGCCGGAGCGTTTCCGGGATCCATGATCCTACGAATGGAATTCTGAAGGTCAAATACCCATGTATCCATGGCACTTTCCATGGCCTCAAGAAATTCTCTATCCTCAGCATCGTCCTCATTGAAGGCCTTTAAAATGACCTTTTGCCAGTATCTGTCACTCCGTTTGAATTGGATCTCCTTGATCTGAATAATTAAAACCTGGTCCTGCATTCGCAGATTGACCTCAAATCTCAGGTCATATCGATAATTGATCTGAGAGGTCCTTCGATACAGGATAGAGTCACATTGGATGGTGAGTTGCATCATCTTTCCCTCCGCCATTCGATTCCGCTCAACCGTATCCACAGAGGTGTTCTCCAACGATGCCAGGGTCATCTCATACAGTTTGGCTGCCTTCACTCCTTTGAATTCTACCTTGATGGGCCGGATCCTTCCATCCTTGATCTCTACATATGTCTGAGCACAAATACTGAACCCCACACTCAATAGGAGAACCAGGATGAGCCTCTTGGCGAATTGCCCTCGACCGAGAGCACCTTGAATCTGTAGAAAAGTTCTTCTGAATACCATTCCTTAATCCGTGTTTTTCTTATGACTTCTTTGTGTTCTGTTCCCTCGTAAGCAAAGGAACGTATCGATTCGATATCTTTCCAAACGCTGAACGTGGCTTGTTCGACCAGGGGGAGCTCTCCGATTCCTTTGAAGAATAGATTCCCCTTTTGACGTTTCATGATCCCTGCAACTGTTGGTACCTCCTTCCAAAAGCTCCACCACTTTGATCTCCGAATGGATGCGCGGGTAAGCACGGCTATCGGAGAATGGGGATCGATCCCGGCCTCCATCCCCTTAAAGGGGTCAACTCCTCCCCACGTGCCATGGCCCCCCAGGGGTGCCAACTGAACATGTGAGTACTGAGATCGCTGAGTAGCCTGTGTAAGGTAGGGGATCTCAGAAAGTGCATTTCTCCACTCGGATTCATCTTTCCAGACCCCTAGGAGACAAAAGGTGCTCCAATCAGGCCAAATGCTCAGACCATCGCCCCCTCCTGTTCCCATGAGTTTATAAAAAGAAGGCCCCCCTGCCTTATTGAACCCTTCATGGGCTCTTCTCATTTGAGCAAGGGCCCAACGGATATCTGAGAACCCAGAGAAAGTGAAGAAACTAATGGTGACCATGCTATCAGAAACCACCTCCGGTGGATAATGTTGCGGGAAGCAGGTCGGCAAACCAGAATTGGTGATCCCAGCCATCTCCGTCTCCTCCATATCCCTTCAGGACCACCTTTCGAACCTGAATATCAACGGCCTTTGAAAAATAGGGTCCGTGGGTAACGAACGTGTGGAATTCACCATTCTCTCCACAGGGATCCACCTGATCCGGAAGGGAATCAAGAAAACCTTTATCGAGAGGAATGCCACAAAAGCTTTTTCCCAACCGATGATCACTGACCGCAACGGTGAGTGCCTTGATATCCAATTTGAGGATACTTTGAGCTAGCTGAGCTGTATCCATCCCCCATAAGGGAAACTCAGCCATGAGATCAAATGATTGAAGGAGTTCTTTTCGATACTGACGAAGATCTTTGAGAAAGATATCTCCATAAATCATTTTGGAAAACCCTTCTTTCTCCAAGGTCCTGAAATGATCCTTCATGATCCTTGAGTGATCCTCCATAGTGCAGACGGCGGGCAGCTTCACCCATTCGATCGGAATACCTA
>JAJLJK010000027.1:0-3773 GCA_033844885.1 Bacteroidota bacterium
CATGGCCCTGAATCAAGGAACAAAAGCCAAGCTGATCATTTCCCCAGAACTGGGGTATGGAGCTCAAGGCGCCGGAGGGGTCATTCCTCCTAATGCCTATCTGATCTTTGAGGTGGAGCTTTTAGGGATGAATTGAGAGAAGAACAGTCAATCCATATAAGAACCGCGCTATTGCGCGGTTTTTTTATGCCTTTTTCCGCGAGAGGCCCGAACGAGGAAGAAAACCGTAGAACCCATCATCAGAACAATGAAAACCGGAAGGAACCAGCTTCCCGTTCCTTCCCATTTTCCCAAGGCCACCATAATGACAGAGACCATTGCATATAGAAAGATCGCAGAAACCAGAGTTTTGAGATATCGTACCATGAAAACGGCATTTCGATATTGAAACTCTGCATTTTCAGGAGTGATGTCCACCGAATAATTGTAGATATGCGGGACCTTGGTCAATAGGGACATTCCCACATAAAGGAAGGTATTGATCCCTGCGATGATCCACAGGCTTCCTCTTTGAGAGAACCCATCTGGAATTCCCGCTGCATTGAAATGGATCGGGATCCTTTCCGGTAGCGAGCTATAATAGAACATCGGAACGATCCAGGTGGCAATGAGGGTCATCCATCCAAGGGCTTCCAGTAATAGATCCCACCTGGTAAATGAGAGTTCGATCTTGGGTCGATCCTCCATATCAGCTGGTCTTTTGTTTGCTTTCCAATTCGATCAAAATGTCACGTAATCTGGCGGCTTCAATGAAATCCAGATTCTTGGCTGCCTTGTGCATTTCCTTTCTCGTGGATTCGATGGCTTTTTCAAGGGCCTCCGGAGAGTCATTGTAATGCAATGCTTCCTCTGCTGCCTTACCGATCTTGACCTCTTCCACTTCATAGCCGATAGAGGACCTCGCTGCACGACTTCGTCCAAGGATCGAATCCTTCGATTTGGTCAATGCCGTAGGGGTAAGGTTGTGATCCACATTATATTGACGCTGAACTTCCCTTCTTCGGTTGGTCTCATCAATGGTTCGCTGCATACTGTCAGTGATCTTGTCCGCATACATGATCGCCAACCCATTGACGTTCCTGGCAGCCCGACCAATGGTCTGTACCAGAGAACGTTCACTTCTTAGGAATCCCTCCTTGTCCGCATCCATGATCGCCACCAGGGATACTTCAGGGAAGTCCAAACCTTCACGAAGCAGGTTGACACCGATCAGAACATCAAATACGCCCAATCGCAGGTCTCGCATGATCTCTACCCGTTCCAGGGTATCGACATCTGAGTGGATGTATCGGCAGCGCACCCCGTAGCGGGTAAGATATTTGGTCAATTCCTCAGCCATCCGTTTTGTCAGGGTGGTCACGAGAACCCGTTCGTCAAGGTTGACGCGCTTTTGGATCTCCTCCATGAGGTCATCTACCTGATTCTCACTTGGACGTATCTCGATCACCGGATCCAATAACCCAGTGGGACGGATCAATTGTTCCGTAAAGATCCCGGCTGTTTTTTCCAATTCGTAATCCGCAGGAGTCGCGGAGACATAGATTACCTGATTCTGAAGGGCCTCGAATTCCTCGAATTTCAAGGGGCGGTTGTCCATGGCGGCAGGAAGGCGAAATCCATATTCCACCAGATTCTCCTTTCGACTTCGATCCCCTCCGTACATGGCTCGAACCTGTGGAATGGTGACATGACTTTCGTCGATGACCATCAGGTAATCATCAGGGAAATAATCCAATAGACAGAATGGACGAGTCCCAGGCTTTCTGCCATCGAGGTAACGGGAATAGTTCTCGATCCCGGAACAGTACCCTAATTCCCGGATCATTTCCAGGTCAAAGGTGGTTCGCTCCTCCAATCTCTTGGCTTCCAATGGCCGGCCATTATCCAGAAAGAACTGAACCTGTTTGACCATGTCATCCTGTATCTGGTGAATCGCATCGTGTAGTTTATCCTTGGAGGTCACGAATATGTTGGCAGGAAAGATCCGTACACCTTCCATGCTTCCAATGCGATCATTCTCCAATCCATCATAGGTCTCTATGGATTCGATCTCATCGCCCCAAAAGGAGATTCGGTAGAAGATATCCGCGTAAGCGGGAAAAATATCAACGGTATCGCCTTTCACCCGAAAACTACCCCGTTTGAATTCCCCTTCAGTGCGGCTGTACAAACTATCCACAAAGAGATGAAGAAGCTTTTGCCGACTGATGATTTGCCCCACCTGGATCTCGATCACACTTTTGTTGAATTCCTCCGGGTTACCGATACCATATAGACACGACACGGAGGCTACAACCAGCACATCTCGACGACCAGAAAGGAGGGAGGAGGTGGTGCTTAGACGCATCTTCTCGATCTCCTCATTGATGGAAAGGTCTTTTTCTATATAGGTTCCGGTGGTCGGGATATAGGCTTCAGGTTGATAGTAATCGTAGTAGGAAACGAAATATTCCACTGCATTTTCCGGAAAGAACTGTTTGAACTCTCCGTAGAGCTGGGCTGCAAGGGTCTTATTGTGGCTCAGGACCAAAGTGGGCTTTTGTATCTTTTCGATAACATTGGCCACAGTAAAGGTCTTCCCCGATCCGGTAACTCCAAGAAGGACCTGATAGGGCTCTTTTTCCAGAACTCCCTTGGTGAGTTCCTCAATGGCATTGGGTTGGTCGCCGGTGGGCTTGAATTCAGATTCTAGGGTAAATCGCATTTTCTTCCTTCCTCATGATAAAAAAGATGGCCGAAGCCATCTTTCTGTTCTATTCTTCTTCCTGATCCCCGGCTTCCGAGGATGTTTCGGGAGACGGATCCTCATCTTCCTCTTTATCGATCCTTCGGATCAGGCTTAGCTTTTCCCTGATGAGCTCGATCTGTTCCTTGTGGCGTTCAATATTCTTGCGAGCCTCTTTTAACAGGGGATTATCATCACTTCCACTGGAGAAGTAATTGATATTGGTCTCCAGTTGGATGAGTTCTTTTTTGATCTCCTCCATCCGTTTTTTCAAGGCATCCCGCTCGCGATACATTTTGTCCTCATCGTCAGAGGCCTTTATCAGGCGGATCTTATTTTCAAATCTGATCAAAGCGGACTCGTTCTTCTCGAGATGCATTTGATCGAATTTCTGATCGATCAGATTATTGAATTGATTTTCAATATCTCGTTGATCTCTCGGAACCGGTCCGGAATCCTTCCAACGATTGATGAAATCTTTGAGCGTTTTCAAGGCCTTATCGACATCCTTACCGGGATCGAAACTCTCCAATTCTGAAAGGATCTCCTTTTTCGCGTCCAGATTCCCGATCAGGGCCTTGTCGCGTTCCTTATTGTGTTGGGTCAGTCGATCGAAGAAGTGGTTACAAGCGGCACGGAAAGCTTCCCACACTCGGTCTGAGTCTGCTTTGGGAACGTAACCTACCTTCTTCCAGTCTGCCTGTATCCGTTTCAGTTCCTTTGCTGTCTCACTCCAATTATCACTTTCTTTCAATTCCTCGGCCCTAGCCAAAAGCTCTCTCTTTCTTTCGAGGTTCTTATTTTGTTTGGCCTTGAGTTCCTTGTAGAAGTTATTCTTTGCACGATTGAAATTGCGGTTCACTTCCCGGTATTTCTCCCAAACCAGATCATTATCCGGGTGGTTGATCCTACCCAGGGCTTTAAAAGCCTTTCGAAGCCCTTCTACCTCCTTGATCGCCTTTTGCCATTCTCCATGGGATCGGATCTTGTCGATAGGTAGTCGTTCTATGTGTAGTACGATCGCCGCCTTTTCCTGTAATCGTTCCTC
>JAJLJK010000028.1:0-6994 GCA_033844885.1 Bacteroidota bacterium
AACCTGAGCCTTGGCCATCATGCCAAACATCATGGCTCCAGCCAGCATGACCGTTGTGAGGATGTTCTTTTTGGATGTATTCATACCCGTGGGGTTTTTTTATTAGTTCAGGTCGATCGAGATATTACCAACGTCGTTGACTCGGTAATTATTGGGACCTACCGCCTTGATGTTCCTTACCTGAATGGAGGAACCTGGCTTGGCCTTCTCGATGTACTTCTTAATGTTGGAATCAAATCTGTTTCCGCGAACCTGCATGGGAGGCTGTCCATCAAGCTTCACTTCAAAGGCAACGACCTTCATCGGGAAATCGAATGGGAAGTCCTTGAATTCGGCTTCGATCTCGGCCTGCATTACTGCACTCTTTGATAGGATCCCAGTAGATTTCTTGTACATCATACCAGTTGCCTGAGGTAGACCTTTGAGACGGAATACCTTACTACCTGCAGGACGTACACTTCCATCCTCCTCTTCGACAGAAACACTGATGGTGATCTCCTTTCCACTGATCTTGTCCACATTGGCAACATAGTTACCATTGCTTCCAGACACACCAGGGCCGCTCACACGGATCTTTTTGGGGTCCACACCAGGAACTCCGATCTCGAGTGGGTTTGCCACACCGCGATACAGTACATTCATCTTTGAGGGAGAGATCACAACAGAGGGAGGAGCCACAGTGTATTGTGCCTCTACAGGGAATTCCTTGATCTCCCCATTCTGCTTGATCTTGATCACACCGGCCCATTTGTTCTCGCCCACAGTGGTTGCCTTAAGGGCGATCTTTCCTGCACCATTGACGATCTGATCCTCAGGTAGAGGATTGCCATTAATGATGATCTCCGGATCCTGTGTCTCGTCATAAGCCGCGAGGAACACATCCGCTTCGTACATGTCACCTTGAGTCACATAGTTGGACTTAGGCATTACGATTGCTTTTACTCCGGTGAATTTCAGGTCAGATTTACCAATGTTGGTCTGAAGATGTTCGATGGTCTCAGATTCCATTCTGCGGACATCCGCCTGGATATCGGAGAGGAATGTCAGTACTGCGATAAGCGGAAAGTGCTCAAAAGTGGCCTTTTCCCAGCTTGCAGGAGTTGCATCCTCACCAACCTTTTGATCGGAAAGATCGAAGGTGGTGTTGATCTGATTCTGGAGTTCTTCATCATCTCCGGCCATCTCCAGAAGAGTGGCCTTGTAGTCAGAGAGTTTCTGCTTGAGTACTTTGGCGCCGTCCTGTCCTCCAACATCCTTGGGGTTCAGCATGTAATTTGCTGCCACCTCACGGTTGTCAGGGCGCTTGAGTTTGCCTGTTTCCTCATCACGTCCACCGGCTTGTTCCTCAATCTCTGAACGGATCTTCGTGATATACGAACTGAGATCTTCGGCTTTTGCCTTCACATCGAATGCTTTTTCCTTCCAAGGCCCCGCTTTGGTGGGGTTCTCGGTAGCTGCAGCAACGAATGCGTTGTAGGTTGCCTGATTCTGGCGTTCTACGGTAGTGATCGTCTCTGAGTATCCTTTGTCAATTTTTGCCAAAGCATCGAGGATGTCCTTGGATACATTCAGTGCCAACAGGGCTGTCAGCACCAAATACATCATGTTGATCATCTTCTGCCTGGGCGTTAGTTTGCCACCTGCCATTTTATAGCGATTAAGAGGTTTGGTTTGTTCTAAATTATCCTACGACTTATCCTCTGTTGAAGTTCATGGCAGACAACATGTTGCCATAGACCTGGTTCAGATTGGAAATGTTGCTGGTCAATTTGGAGACCTCTTCGGTAAGGCGCTCAGAATCGTTGAGGGAGGTAGAGAGTTTCTCCATCAGGCTATTCTGTGCCTCCACCTGGCTGGTGGTATTCTCAAGCTGAACAGCATAGAGAGCGTTGAGGCTTTCCATGTTCTTGGCAGCTTGGGTCAACTGAGTACTGTATTCGTTTGTGGCAGCAGCGGCATCTACGGTAGTGCTGAGTTTTCCGGCAGCATCACCAAGGCGGCGCATTCCATCTCCCAATGATTCGATCAATTCAGGGCCGATCTTAGCTTCTTCAAGCATGCGATCGAGTTCCTGTGTGGGAGAAAGTTGGTTAGCAACACCGCGGCCATCACGGTCCATATCGGGATCCTCCATTCCTGCCAATTCAGGGTAAACGAGGGTCCAATCATATTCTTCATGTGGTTTTTCAAAAGCAGAGAAGAAGAAGATCACTGCTTCTGTGGTAAGACCGACAACGAGCATGATATCGGCACCAGGGTAGTGGAGGATCTTGAACATCGCACCGAGAATAACGACGGATGCTCCCCATCCATAAAGCTTCGCCATGAAATTTTTGAAGCGCTTGCTGTTTACATCAATAAGAGCCATAACTGATTAAGATTACGAGGTTAATAACAAATAGCTGGGTTCAATACAATTAGAAATCACCGAGATCGCGTCCCATGAAGGGTTGCACGGTACGGAAACCGATGTAGGATTTAGAGGTATCCTGGTATTCGTAATCACGGTTCCCTACCTGAAGGAACATGGCCACGTCTTTCCAGGAGCCACCGCGGATCACTTTCCGCTTAAGCGTCTCATCTTCCTCATCTGTGGCATTGTACTGGTAATCGGGGCTGATGTCGCTCACATAGTAATATGATGCAGCGTCATAAGCGGTGCTTGTCCATTCAGAAACATTACCAGCCATGCAGTACAGGTTGTATCCGTTGGGGGCGTAAGAATTGGCCCTAACGGGGTAGAAACCACCATCCACGATCAGGTTACCACGCATGGGTTTGAAATTGGCGAGGTAACATCCTGATGAGTTGGTCGCATAAGGACCTCCCCAGGGATAGGTAGTAAGTTCATATCCGCCTCGTGCAGCGTACTCCCATTCTCCCTCGGTAGGCAGACGGAAATCCTGCTCGATCATTTCCCCGTTGGAGACGAGGTAATCCTGACGGTACTTGGAGCGCCAGTTACAGAAGGCGCGTGCTTGTTTCCAATTCACTCCAACGACGGGGTAGTCGTCATAGGCGGGATGCCAGAAGTACTTATCGTGCATTGGCTCGTTGAACGAATAAGTGAAGTCGGCGACCCATGCTAGAGTGTCTGGGTAAATGTTAATGATCTCCTTTTCGAAGAAAGAGCTACGATCGGATTCTTCCTTCGTATCCTTGATGTAATCGCGGTAGGAGAAATATTTCCCATCGTTATCCTCATCGCGATAATCGAAAATCACCCGATTCTGTTTACGCGCGGCCTTCTGCTTGTTTATCCAGAAGAACATGTAATTCAGTTGACGGGTGTCGACCATGCGACGTCCAAGGAATTGTTCCTCAGGTGGAAGATACATTCCCTCGATCACCTCGGTGTATTCAGCCGAAGGATAACGATTGATATCCCAATCGAGGTAAATGTCCCAATCGAGGTGACGCTGCATTGAATCTGGGTAGTTCAATGCGCGATACTCTTCATAAAAGGTTGGTTCTGGCAATTCAGCGTAATCGAAGTACTCGTAGCCTTCTACAAGCGCCTCAGCCAAACGCTGACGCAGGATAGAATCCCTTACCCAGTACACGAATTGACGGTATTCATTATTGGTGATCTCCGTCTGGTCCATGTAAAAGGACGGGATTGATACAGTTTTGGTCGGGGCTGTCATGGCATAAGGAACATCCGAGTCGGAATTCCCCATGTTGAAAGAACCCTGCGGTATGTAGACCATTCCGTATGGTTCCGATGGGTACCACACTGGCCTGTCCTGTACGCCGACCAACTCTCCGTGGTCAGAGCTGCTACAGGCAGCAGCCAGGGCTGTGATCCCCAAGGCCATTAAAACTTTTTTGTCCATAAGCGAGCCAAGATTGCGTTAGGGTAAACAGGTATTCAGATTGCTATATTACAAAAATACAGGATTTCGGTAAGAACCTTTGGGCCGCGGCGGTATCTCGATCTTGAAGCAATAGCCTACGTAGATCTCATGGCTACCGCTGCTGACGGTACTTAATTGAGATGTTGTTATGTCGTACGAATAGGATAAACGAAGGGAAGGCAGGATATTGTATCCGACCATCAAAGAAATTGCATCATCCAGTCGATATCCCAATCCGGCACTGACCTTATTATTATACAATGCATTGACATTGATGTCTGCTTGAAGGGCACCTGATCCCAATGAGTTCTTGATCATTGCGGATGGGCGGAATTCCCAGTTTGATGAAGGAAGCATATAGTTATAACCTCCCATCAATATCAAAGCACGATCTCCCATGAATTGGGTAACACTACCAATGGTGTTCTTCAGTTCAGACTGCGTGGCCAAAAGCCGCGTCACGGAGATCCCAGCCCAAAATTTCGGGTGAGAGAAATAAGCACCGAAGGCAGGATCGATCGCAAAGGTGTTCTCTCCAAAATTGGCTAGGGAAATATCGGTGAGCGTTCCGTCAGGAGTGATCCACTCTCCACTGGTCAAACCCTTGGAATTAAAATCCACCTGGACCCCAATTCCCAATAGACCACCGGCTAGTTCCATTTGATAGGCATACATCAAACTCGCGGTGACATCCTGAAAGAATCCAATTTGATCATTAGTAATACTGAGACCCACACCTCCATGAAGGATCTTCAAGGGGATCTCGGCATTGAAATTCTGTGTGGTGGGTGCGTTATCGAAGCCTACCCATTGCGAACGGTGGGTACCATTCAAACAGATACTACCAGAGTTACCCGCCACTCCTGGATTGTAGAAAAGGCGGTTGTTGTAGTACTGGGTAAACTGGACGGCCTGCTGTGCGAAGGCCCCAAAGCCGATCAAGCAAAAGAAAGCTACTGCTAGTTTCTTCATGCGGTTTTTAGTTCTTTTTTAGTCTCGAGCCGAGCTGCTAAAGATAGATAAATTTTGTTTCCTGCACCGTTTGTTAAAAAATTAACAACATTTTGTTAATTACGCTCTTAAGCTAAGGCTTTTTGGCGAGCCTTCCACCACCGGTCTGGAATTTCTCCCTCGAGGGCCGACCGATAATCGTCATAGGAGCAGGGGATAAGGGTATGTCTGCTGTGTTGAGGTTCGCCGATAGGAACCTCGATCCACCATCGTTCAGACATGGGGCTTTTATAGAAGATCAATTCATGATCGCCCTCGTCGATCAGAACCCTGAAAAGAGTGTAGTCACTTTTGCTGGCAAAGGGATAGTCCCCGGTTCTCAGGGAGACTCCATCCAGAAAATACCAGATCATTTGAGCGATCAACATGGCTCCCATGTGGTACTCGTCTATCTCTGGGTTGTATTCATAGATCCCTAGGCTGCTGACCTTGTCGCTCAATCCGCAATACCGTGCAATGGCACATATCTCCTCTCCAGAGAACCCATTCGGAGAACCTATGGCAGTGGAGGGTGCGTCGCCCCATCGTACCGAGGAGATGTCGATCGAGATCATGTCCGCATCCCGAACAATCGGCTCTGCAAGGCCGATATTCTTCCGCATCTGTCCGAGGCGATTGAGGTCGAAGAACATTCGATCCATCAGATCGATCTCATCTTGATTGGCAAAGTAGGTCTGATACCCCAGGTTGGAGAAGTTGAAAAGGTTGTACGGCTTATTAAGGATGATGTAGCTGAGATAGGTATCTGACCTCAGACCGGAATTGTGCTGGCCTAGATCAAGACGACTATCCACACTGACCAGATTCACGGTCTGTTCCATGCGGTCATAGGCCCTGTAATTGGCATAGGTGATATCCTGTGATCCACCGATAAGGATAGGAATGACCCCTTGACGGAGGCAATGGTGAACGACCTCCTGAACTGCAAAATAGGTGTCCTCAATGGTCTCACCTTTATAAATGTTCCCCAGGTCAGCCATTTTCAGGGGCCAGTTTCCCCAGTAGAGGCCATAGAGTTGTGTGCGCACATCGTCAGCTCCATTTGCGCACCCTTGATTGTGTTCGGTTCCACGGTCTTCCTGCACCCCGATCAGAGCGACCTTCACACCTTCCAGGTCAGGTAGGCCGTTCATTTCGTCATGGAGAAGGAGTTGATGACGGAAGGCGTCGTTCGACAGGTGGCTATAATCATCAAGGAGATGGGCACGGACAGGTGCAAGGTACGTGTCGATCATTGGGCCTTATTTCTTTTTAGTGGTACGACGGGCTTTGCGAGCTCCCTTTGGTGGGGCGTTCTTGATGATCTCCTGGGCCTCCTCCAGAGTGATAGCCTCAGGATCGGTTCCCTTGGGGATCTTGAAATTGCTTTTTCCCTGTCTTAGATAAGGACCATAGGGGCCACGGAGAACCTCGATCTTTGGGGAGACCTCTTCAAATACCGCAATATTCCTCTTTGCGTCCTGTTCCTTTTTTTCCTTGATCAATTCGATCGCACGTTCCAGTGAAACCTCAAGGGGTCGATCCCCTTCCTGGAGACTCACATAGCTCTTTCCGAAGCGTACATAAGGTCCAAATCGTCCTATCCCTACCGATACCGGATCTCCCTCATAGGTTCCAAGTTCACGAGGAAGCTGAAGGAACTTCAGGGCCTGTTCCAGGCTCACGGATTCGAGGTCCACCTCTTCAGGGATGGAAGCAAAGGTGGGTTTCTCTTCGTCCTCCACGCTACCGAGTTGAACCATCTTACCGAATTTGCCGAATCGGGCATAGACCGGTTTTCCCGTTTTGGGATCCTTGCCCAACTCACGGACAGCACCTTCAGCTTTGCCTCCAGCACCAGCAGTAGAAACCAATTCGTGGAAATCAGAATAGAAGTCTTTGATCATCTCCTCCCATTTCTCCTGTCCGGCAGCGATACGGTCGAAATCCTCCTCCACCTTGGCGGTGAAACCATAATCCATGACCTGATTGAAGTGGTCTACCAGATAGTCATTGACGATGGTACCGATCTCGGTAGGAAATAACTTGTTTCGTTCTGCGCCAACCGTTTCTGAAAGGGTGGAGTCGCTAAGAGAGGGGCCTTCAAGAACGAGCTCCCTATACTTTCGTTGTTCCCCATCGCGATC
>JAJLJK010000029.1:0-1165 GCA_033844885.1 Bacteroidota bacterium
TTCAGACCTCCCTGCAGGTGTCTATTTCGTAAAGAATGCCAAAGGAGATGTTCAGCGTCTCATCGTACAATAAGTATCGCTTTCTTTCTTCATTTCACTCAGGTTTAGGGGGAGCTTCGGCTCCCCTTTTCCACTTTAGAATCAGCATGTGACGGATCATGAAAAAGAATATTCCAACCCTCGTTATCTTACTCAGTGGATTTTTGATCACCGGCATCTCCTCGTTTCGATTGAATGACCTCAGTCCATCGGACAGGATCCATTCGCGTTTGAACGAGGACGTGGATGCTTTCCTGGGATCGATCGATCAATTGGACCGGATCCTTGGCCAGAAGCAGGCCTCCGAAGATCCGGATCAATGGGTCGATGCATTCTCAAAGGTTCGGGATGATTGGAAGAGGATCGAGTATTTCATTTCCTACTTTGATCCACAATTCGTCCGCGACCACCTTAATGGGGCTCCTTTGCCTTCGGTCGAAAGAAAGGTGCCGGGGATATCCGTTCTGGAACCCTCTGGAATGCAACCCCTTGAGGAGGCCCTTTTCGGGGATGAGACCGTGGATCTTGAACTAGCACGGAAACTGGCCCATGACCTTCGGTCGAACGCTCATATTCTTTTGGATAACCGGGCCGCTTTGAAAATGACCGATGCGAAGATCCTGGCTGCTTGCCGGATACAGGTCCTTCGGGTCACCACCCTTGGGATCACCGGATTTGATTCGCCGGTACTGGCACGATCTGTTACAGAATCTGCCCGATCATTAGAGGGAGTGAATGACGTAATCGCGATTTTTTCAGACCTGCTAGAGACCACCGACTCGGAGTTGCACCGTTCTCTTTTAAATCATCTTTCTGCCTCGATCTACGTGCTCACTGGATCTTCTTTTGAGGATCTGAACAGGATCGACCTGATCCGAGACCATCTGGATCCGGCATATAAGATATTGGGTGAACTTCACAAAATGAGCGGGCTGGAGCTGCCCTCAGAGTACCAAACTCAGGTCTCGGCCTTGAATTACGACTCGTCCTCGATGTTTGGAAACGATCTTCTGAATCCCTATTTCTACACATCTCTGACCGAGGAGCTCGACAATGCTCAGGTACGGGAACTTGGAAAGCTCCTATTCTTCGATCCCATCCTTTCGGGAAACCTGGAGCGATCCTG
>JAJLJK010000030.1:0-3244 GCA_033844885.1 Bacteroidota bacterium
ATCTCCTTTTTCCTGAACCGAAAAGTAGGTACTTCGAAGTCCGAATTCCTTGCGAACGTATTTCAGGGGAAGTTCTTTATTCTTGTAGGTGAATACCGAGCGTCGCTGAGGCTGACTGAAGGTGACCACTTCCTTTCGAAGCTGGGGATCATTGATGGACACTCCAAACCATCGGGCGAAATATGCCACGAATTTTTCCTTGTCCAAAGTAACGGTCCAGGTGGATCGTTCCTGACCCAGACTAAAACTATCCGTTCTGGATCGTAGGTAATCAATGGGTTGACTCCAGGCCTCCTCCGAATTGGCGGTCTGACCTCCGCTGTTGGAATGAAAGGCACCAAACACCAATTCCCCCTTTTCGGTTACCAGCACACTGTCTCTGGTTTGGCGTACGGCCTGAATGATCATGTCCTTATTCTGAAGATAGGCCTTGGAAAGGTAGACCTGACTGGTGACATCATCCTTGAGATTATACCCCTCTTCCAGGTGTTTTTCGAGGTTCTTGAGGGCAAATGTGCGGGCCATGATGGCCTGAGCCTTTAGGTATTCAAATTCCGCCACATGACCTCCTTCGCTTTCCACCACTCCGGCCACATAGGTCTCCAGATCCACGATGTTGATCACCTGGAATTCGCCACTTTGAATCCGAAAACACACCTTTCCTGAATAGATCCTTTCTGGCCCGGCACCTTTGATGATCCACGCATCCGTATCCACTGGAGCCACGAGCATCAAAGCCTCATAATCTCCGAACCTCTGTTCCTGTGTCCTAACTTCGATCCGGTTCCCCTTATGGATGAAGAACATGGGCTCTTTCAAGGTATCCCCAAAAACATCATAAACCGTATCCAGAATCGAGAGGTTGCGGTCCAAAGCCAGGAGATGGAATTTCCCGGTATGAGGAGTGACAATGGTCTGTGCAAGCACCTTGTTCGAGAACAGCCTGACCTTGATGTCCTTAGCCATCATCCCCGAAAGGGAAAGAAACAGAAAGGATAATATGAAGAGGAACCGTTTCATTTTGACGCCTCCTCCACAATGATGGTGGCTGCATGTTCTGAGGCCCCTATCCCTCCTAGTTTATGGTAAAGATCATCCAGGTCTTCGGAGAGTTTTGCCCGATGCGAAGGGTCGAGGATCTTATCCAATTCGGATTTCAGCTTTCGCGGATTCACATCAGATTGGATCAATTCGGTCACCACTTCGCGATCCATGATCAGATTGACCAATGAGATATACTTCACCTTGACCAGTCGCTTGGCGATCTGGTAGGAGATCGGGTTTCCTTTGTAGACCACGACTTCCGGTACCCGAAAAAGGGCCGTTTCCAGAGTGGCCGTCCCTGATGTGACAATGGCAGCATGGGCCAATGACAGCAATCGATAGGTACTGTTCTTGACCAATCGGACCGGGTGATCCCCGATCAGGGTCCGGTAAAACTCCTCATCCTGTGAGGGTGCCCCTGCCACCACGAACTGAAATTCAGGGTAGTTCTTGACTAGACTCAGGATCAATGGTAAAAGGGTAGAGATCTCCTGTTTTCGAGATCCTGGAAGCAAGGCAATGACCGGGCGGTCATCCAGACCAAGGGATTCACGAACCACTTGTTCATCCTCCTTTTGATACCCTTCGATGGCATCCAGCAAGGGGTGTCCAACAAAGTCCACCTCCATTTCGAAATCCCTGTAAAAGGCTTTTTCAAAGGGAAGGATGACGAGCATTCGGTCGACATCTCGTTTGATATCATAGACCCTCTTTTGTTTCCAGGCCCATATTTGGGGAGAGATGTAGTAATTGACGCGAATTCCGTTCTCACGTGCAAATTTAGCGATCCGCAGGTTAAACCCCGGATAGTCGATCAGGACGAGAACATCGGGATCCCATTGGACCAGATCCTCTTTACAGAATTTGATGTTCCTAAGGATGGTCTTGAGGTTGGCCACCACCTCGAAGAATCCCATGAAGGCCAGGTCGCGGTAATGTTTAACCGGTGGGGATCCGGCAACATCCGACATGAGATCTCCACCCCAAAATCGAAACTCCGCTTTTGGGTCTTTTTCCTTGATCTGTCTCATGAGATTACTTCCATGAAGATCTCCTGAGGCCTCCCCTGCAATGATGTAATACTTCATTCAGAGTATGAATTTATACAAGATCAGGAGGAAGATGTATATCAAGGTGGAATAAAGCAGTCCTTTGGCCACCCGATCCCGCTCCAGCTGTATCGAGAGAAAGAAAAGACCGGCATTCAGGATCAAGCCAAAGGTGCTGACCCGTGTGATGATGACCCTAAGGGATGCATTCTCCAACATATCGATCCTTCCCAATTCAGGATAGAATTGATACATCATGGCCAGGCCGAACAATGGGGTTACGATCCCGGTCAGGAATCCGAGGATGAACTCGAAGCGGTGCTTGGTCTTATTCAAGGTCCCAGGAATTAATATTCTGAATGGCGTGGTGAGCGGTCATATCGACTCCAACGGGAACAAGGCTCAAATAATTGTTGGCCAATGCCCATTCGTCGGTATCCTCTCCGTGATCGTAATTGACGAACTTCCCGGTCAGCCAGTAATAATTGCGACCCCGTGGGTCCTTTCTGGCGTCAAACTCCTCTTCCCAATTTGCCTTGGCCTGTCGGCAGACCTTGATCCCCCGATAGGGTTGATCACTGGCTTTTGGGATATTGACATTGAGGCATACCCCATTGGGAAGGCCATGCTCGAGTACCTGTCTGGTGATGTTCTCGATAAGGGGTTCGGAAGGTTCGAAATCGGCTTCCCAGCTGTAATCCAGCAAAGAGAAACCAATGGAGGGGATCCCTTCGAGCGCCCCTTCAACAGCGGCGGACATGGTACCCGAATAGATCACATTGATAGAAGAATTGGACCCGTGGTTGATCCCGGAAACAATGATATCCGGCTTGCGATCCAGGATCACATTGATCGCCAACTTCACACAGTCTACTGGCGTTCCGCTACAGCTATATTCGACCTGTGGACCATCGCCGATCTGGACCTTATCGACTCTCAGGGTCGAGTTGATGGTGATGGCATGTCCCATTCCGGATTGGGGGCTATCTGGAGCGACCACCACCACCTCCCCGATCCGGTTCATCACCTTGATCAGGGTCCGCAGACCCGGGGCGGTGATACCGTCATCATTGGCTACTAGGATCAGGGGTCGGTTGGAATCTTGGCTCATGTGTCAGAATTGTCAGGGACAAAACTAACCCAATCGAACG
>JAJLJK010000031.1:0-1378 GCA_033844885.1 Bacteroidota bacterium
TACAGCAAGGTCATGAGGCCAGCTTTGGATATTGGTTCGGAACAGTTCGGTTCATCCACTTCGCTGCCGCCTATATTTTCACCATTGGATTCATTTTTCGGATCTACTGGATGTTCATGGGAAACAAGTATGAACGCTGGGAAAACTTCATCAGCATGAACAAGGATTTCTGGCGGGACATGCGTAAAGTGGTCCGTATCGATGTCCTTCTTCGGAAGAACGAATCCCATGTTTCCATTGGACACAATGCCCTGGCAGGATTCTCTTATTTCATTCTCTTTATTTTGATGGTGGTAATGATCCTTACCGGGTTTGCCCTGTACAGCAATATGAGTGTGGCTCTTTTCCCTCAGTGGTTCACTTGGGTAACGGGCCTCCTTGGAGGAGATATCATGGTACGAAGTGTTCATCATGTGGCCATGTGGGGATTCATCCTCTTTATCCTGATCCATATCTATCTGGTGTTCTATCATGACTATGTAGAAGGACATGGAGAGATCAGCAGCATGGGTGGAGGATGGAAATTCATTGAGGAAGAAGAGATCCTAAAGGAGGAAAAATGAAAAAACGTCCATTGATACTGGGAGTAGGGAATCTCCTTATGGGGGATGAGGGTATCGGATGCCAGGCCATTCGGTACCTTGAATCCCTCGGCTGGGATCAACATTTCGAATTGATGGATGGAGGAACCGGTGGATTTCACCTACTCGATCATCTCACTCAAAGAGAAGTGGTGGTTCTGATCGATGCTACCCTGGATGATCTGCCAGAAGGAACGGTCCGGCTTATTCGTCCGAACACCTTGAGCGATTTCCCACATACCTTGAGCACCCATGAGATCGGATTAAAGGACCTAATCTCATCACTGATCTTGCTAGAAGAGATGTCCGATATGTATCTGGTGGCGATCTCTGTAAAGGATTATGCCCGGCTAAGTATGGATCTCAGCCCCGAGGTGGAGGCTAGTTTGAAGAAGGTGGAAAGTGCCATCCGTAGGGTGGTCACTCTAGCCAAAATCCATCCAACAGCCGCTCTTTAAAAGGAAACAGTCAACTTTCATACGAGAAAGGGCCCGTCAGACGATCGTCGCAGGCCCTTTCTTTGTTTTCGTTCCCATTGGATCCTATCGCCTCATTCGAAGACTCTCTAAATAGGAAACCAATTTTCCATCCGTATTGAAATACGTTCCTCTTACATCAAGATGCAATTGATTCTGTGTGAGCACACTGATCTCATGAACCTCAGAATTCACGGGGTCATAATACCAAACAAACTTACCATCAGAAGTGAGGGCATATTGATAGGTGTACGGATCGAAACCAGCGCTGTCGATGACCAATTCACCATTGGCACGAAAATCAAAGTTTGTCCAGCTGAT
>JAJLJK010000032.1:0-10416 GCA_033844885.1 Bacteroidota bacterium
GAAGATCTGGAACCCGATCCCGAGTCCATAATCGTAAGTTGCAATGGGTTCTGATTCGATCCCATCAGCAAACCGGTTTGTCTCACTGGTGTAATCCAGGTAAAAGAAAGCGTCAAAGCTTACGTGGCGACTCAAAAAGAAAGCGGTCCCGATACGTCCGCCTGCCATCGGGCCGTAGAATTTCACTTCATTGTTGTTGATCCCCTGATTGATCCGAAGGCGATAACCTCCGTTGGCCTGGGCATATGGCGCGATCATCTCAGTGATCGGAACGTAATATCGAAGGAAAAGCTGGCCGTTGTATTTCTCTTCCAGACCCTGAACGAATCCGTATCCGCCCATGATCCCGACAGAAAAGTTATTGAAGATGAAGTAACCGACATTGAGGTCGACCTCGATGGCATTTTTTCCAATCCCTGATGCCCTGCTCTGATAAAATCGGCCATTACCCCCCACGAGCCAATTTCCGGATCCGGTCTGACCGAAACCCAAATGACTAAATCCAAGGAATAGGAAAACTAGAAGGGTTCTCTTCATAGATCTAGAATTGGCTTAGGGCGTCCTTTAGTTCAGTGATCACATTTACCTCCACAATGTCCACTCCATTCAATTCGGAAAGGAAATAGGAGACCCAATCCCCAAACAAGATAAGATAAAAGGCTTGCGATAACCGATCGCCACCCCTGGCTCCCACCTCAAATACATGAGGTGTATATCGCTTGATCAGATCTCGATTGAGTTCAGATCGTCTGGCATTACGACCATAGTCAAAATCTGTCCGCAGAAAGGTCACGGCAAAGCTTTCATCTCCTCCGGCCCATCCGACCAATTCGTTATGATTCATCTCAGGAATGGCTGCATCCCACCCAACAACCTTGCTATTTTCATTCAACTGCTGCCTCCACCGAGTGGCTACACCTCCAAATCCTTCACAGGAGTAGGTCACCGGGGTCTTTTTGTGAAGATTCTCTGCAAGGAGTTTGGCCTCAGCTTTCATCAGGTTCACCTCATCCGACAAAAGTCGGCTGGCTCTTTGAATACTGGCCTTTACATCCGGATAGGAAATGCCGTAATGATCCAATAATAACAGAAGCGCGGTCAATGAATATCCCAACATGGCCCTGGGAGGATTCCCACCCGGGATCAAGATCAGATTGTTCCCATTCGATTCTGCCTTCTGGCGGATCAACCCACCACTGGTGATATAGGCAATGCCACATCCCTTTTCCTCGGCCTGAGTGGCCGCCATCAAAGTCTCTTCGGTATTGCCGGAATAACTACAAGCAATGACGAGGGTGCCAGGGCCGGCAAAGGCGGGGAGGTGATAATCCTTGTTGATGATTATTGGCAGCTGGGCATGGTCCTTCAGGAGATCCGAAGCGATGGTCGCTCCGATCCCTGAACCACCCAAGCCGGTAAGAATGATCTGGTCATATGCCCGATCTGCGGGCTTGAGTTGACTTCCCTGAAAGATCTCAATGGTTTCCAACAAGTGATTCGGGAAGGCTTCGATCAGGCTTAACATAGGTCTCTTTTTGATTGAGGGGTTGCTAAAATAAGTAAATTATCCACCCTCAAACCGCAACGAATGAACCACATTACCAAGACTTTCGATGAATTGACCCTGAGAGAACTTTATCGGATCCTGAAACTCCGCAACGAGGTGTTCATTGTTGAGCAACATTGTCCCTACCAGGATTGTGACGACCTGGATCAGGTGAGTCTTCATTTGCAAATGACCGACAAGGATCGTTTGCTGGCTTATGCACGTATCGTCCCTCCGGGTACCGCCTATCCCGATCCAAGTATCGGAAGAGTGATCACTCGAATGAATGCACGTGGAAAGGGGTTGGGTAAAAGGATCATGGAATTGGCTATCGATCGATGCCGAAGTGAATTTCCCGGAATGCCCATTCGGATCATGGCCCAATGCTATCTCTCTAAATTCTATAAGGGACTTGGTTTTGTGGATCAGGGGGAGGAGTTCTTAGAGGACGGCTTGCCTCATATCGAGATGGTCTTGACCTAAAGGAACCTCAATCGATCCAATCGATATTCTGCATTCTCTTCCGTAATGAGGAACTCTCCATTATCCCGGGTCGAAAGCGTCTTGGGATGCAGGGTCAAAACCACTTCTTCATCGTCGGTTCTCATGGCGACCGTGATCGGCTTTCGCCGGATGCAGGCTAGCTCCCACTCGTCATAGAGGCTGCAATCTATTGGACGATATTCAGGATCCTCACTCATCGTAACTGACCACGACCTTCTTGGTCTTGGGATGACTTTGACAGGTCAGAACATATCCCTCATCCACCTCCTCGTCGACCAGGGCATAGTTCATTTCCATCTCGACCTCACCCTCCAATACTTTGGCACGGCAGGTACAACACACGGCGCCCTTGCAGGCAAAAGGAACATCTGCTCCAGCATCCAGGGCAGAGTCCAGAATGGTCTTTCCTTTGGAAGAGATCTCGAAATGGGTCTCATCACCGTCCAGAATGACCGTCACCTGACTGAGGACCTCGGATTCTTTGGAAGAATGCTTGTGTTCCTTGACATCAGGTTTCTTGGCAGGAGTGAAGAGCTCATAGTGAACTTTCTCTTTGGAAATACCCAGTTCGTCCAGAGCTTCTGTTACATCATGGATCATTCCTTCAGGACCACAGACAAAGAAATCATTGACCTCTTTCAAATCGAAGAATCTGCCCGCAAAGGCCTTGACCCTTCCTTTATCGATCCGTCCCTTCATCAGGTCGCTTCCCTGATCCTCACGGCTGAGTACATGATGAACTTCAAGACGGTCCATATATCTATCCTTAAGATCTTCGATAGCTTCCTTGAAGATGATACTATTGGAAGCGCGATTTCCATAGAAGAGATAGAAAGAACTCTTGGGCTCCTTTTCCAGAACACTTTGCATGATGCTCATGACGGGAGTGATCCCAGAACCAGCAGCAAAGGCCACGTAGGTCTTTTCATTCTCGGCACTGCATCTAGCAACGAAATTCCCCATGGGGGTCATCACATCGATGGTGTCTCCGGGCTTGAGTTGATCATTGGCATAGGTTGAGAAGACGCCGTCGGGAAGACGTTTCACCGCTACTCTTACTTCGCCCGAATCCGGGGAACTGCAGATCGAATAGCTACGTCGAACGTCCTCGCCATTGATCATGGCCCTCAACGTAAGATATTGACCGGGAAGAAAGAGGTAGTCTTTCTGATGATCCTCGGGAACCTCAAAGGCGATCGAAACACTGTCCGAGGTCTCTCGACGGACATCGATCACTTTCAGGGGATGGAATCTGGCGGTCTTGGATTTATCGGAGGCGAGAAGACTCTTCTTCTCTTCTTTTTTTCGGGTGAAGAATCGCAACATTGAGATTTGTCAATTATTCCTAGGTTACAAATGTACTATACTAGCATCGAAGAACAATCCCATTCTTCATCTGGTTTACGGAGTAGCCTATATTGAGTAACTTTGTAAACTGTCCGAACAAAAAACACCTGTCATGGGAGAAGAAATGTCATTGGAA
This sequence comes from Bacteroidota bacterium, assembly GCA_033844885.1. Lineage (GTDB taxonomy): Bacteria > Bacteroidota > Bacteroidia > Flavobacteriales > Schleiferiaceae > JAJLJK01. The sequence goes on from JAJLJK010000032.1 coordinate 3,534, forward strand.
GAACGCTTTCAGGCCTATTTGGATGGCGAAAACAAGATCGAGCCAAAGGACTGGATGCCAGAGAAGTACAGGAAAACCCTGATCCGTCAGATCTCACAGCACGCACACTCCGAAGTGGTGGGTATGCTCCCGGAGGCAAACTGGATCACCAGGGCTCCTTCCCTTCGTTCCAAACTCATCCTACTTGCCAAGGTTCAGGACGAGGCCGGGCATGGTCTTTACCTTTATTCTGCTGCAGAAACTCTGGGCGAGACCAGAGAGACCATGATCGATGACCTTCTGGAAGGGAAAGCGAAATACTCTTCCATCTTCAATTATCCGACCCTGAATTGGGCCGACATCGGAGCCATTGGCTGGCTGGTGGATGGAGCCGCTATCGCCAATCAGGTGATGTTGTGTCGTACTTCCTATGGTCCATATGCCCGCGCCATGGTTCGGATCTGTAAGGAAGAATCGTTTCACCAACGCCAGGGTTACGAGATCATGATGCGCATGGCAAAGGGTTCTCCCGAACAGAAGGCCATGGCTCAGGATGCACTGAATCGCTGGTGGTGGCCTTCGATCATGATGTTCGGACCTCGTGATGATGATTCCCCTAACTCCGCTCAATCCATGAAGTGGAAGATCAAGAGGAAATCAAATGACGAGCTGCGCCAGGAATTCATTGACAAGACGGTTCCGCAATCGGATTACCTCGGCTTGACCATCCCTGATCCGGACCTGAAGTGGAATGAGGAGACCGGACATTATGATTTTGGCGAGATCAACTGGGACGAATTCTACCAGGTGATCAAGGGAAATGGCCCATGCAACAAACAAAGGCTGGAAGCACGCCAAAAGGCCCATGAGGAAGGTGCATGGGTGCGAGCTGCCGCAAACGCCTATGCGGAAAAGCAGGCGCAACGCGAAAAAGGACGGTCGACAGCCGCCTAAAAACACGATCAATCACGTTATCTCTCATATAGGCTAGAATGAACAAAGACAACTGGAAGATCTGGGAAGTATTCGTTCGAAGTAAGAACGGTCTCAGCCACAAACACGTGGGGAGTCTTCATGCTCCGGATGCCGAAATGGCGATCAAGAATGCACGGGATGTATATACCCGTCGAAGTGAGGGAGTCAGCATCTGGGTGGTTCCAAGTGAGGCGATCACCGCATCCAGTCCTGACGAAAAGGATCCCTTGTTTACGCCAAGCGACGACAAGGTCTATCGTCATCCCACCTTCTACGAGATCCCCGACGAGGTAGGACACATGTAGGTCGTCCCCGAAAGGGACACAAAAACACATATTTTGAACGCATTACAAGAATATACTCTCCGCCTTGCTGACAATGCCCTGATCCTGGGCCAAAGGTTATCTGAATGGTGTGGCCATGGTCCTATCCTTGAACAGGATATCGCCCTGACGAACATCGCGCTCGACCAGATCGGTCAGGCGAGGAACCTGTATCAATATGCCGCAAAGCAGATCGGTGGAGAAGCCAATGAGGATAGTCTGGCATTCCTTCGGGATGCTCATGAATTCAGGAATCTATTGCTCGTCGAGCAGCCAAATGGACACTGGGGAGACACACTGGTCCGCCAGTTCTTCTTTGATACCTTCAATTTCTTCCAATACGACTTCCTTCGAAATAGTCAGGACCAAGAATTGGCGGCTATCGCCGGAAAGGCCATTAAGGAGATCACCTATCACGCTCAGTATTCTGCAGAGTGGATCATTCGGATGGGAGATGGAACCGATGAAAGTCACAAGAAGGTTCAGAGATCCCTCAACGACCTTTGGATGTGGGCAGGTGAAATGTTCGAAATGGATCCCGTTCACCAAGAAATGAAGGAAAAGGGGATCGGACCGGATTACCATGTCATTTTGGATCAATGGAATGCCAAGGTGAATGAGATCCTGGATATCGCCACACTGAAAAGACCAGAAGGTGACTGGTTCCAGACTGGCGGTAAAAAGGGGATCCATACCGAAAATCTCGGGTTCATCCTTGCCGAAATGCAATTCCTGCCCCGAGCGTACCCAGAATCAAAATGGTGATACGGTTTTCCAAGACCCCAAGGAGATGATCAGTGAAGAAAGGATATGGGAGATATTGGAAGAGGTAAAGGATCCTGAGATCCCGGTCCTCTCGGTCACCGATATGGGAATCGTTCGGAAGGTCGACCATGAAGGAGATCACATCACCGTGACCATTACTCCAACCTATACCGGATGCCCGGCAATGGATGCCATTGAGGAAAATATCCTCTCTGCCCTGAAAGAAGCTGGAATGGATGACGTCCATGTAGAGACCGTTCTATCCCCCGCCTGGACCACCGATTGGATCACTGAAAAAGGCCTTCGTAACCTAGAGGAATACGGCATTGCCCCTCCAGTGAAGGGCACAGCAGATAAGCGAACCCTTTTTGCAAAAGCCCCGGAGGTGCGTTGTCCCCATTGCGGTTCTAAAAACACCCAGATGGTCTCCGCATTCGGCTCCACTGCTTGCAAGGCTCAATACAAATGCAATGAATGTCTTGAGCCCTTCGATTACTTCAAGTGTATCTGACCAGGGTAAAAAACCCTAAAAACTTTACCTTTCGCTGCAAAATGCGAAAGACATGTCCGAACCGATCCATACGCACTTCGATTCCGGAGTCCTTACCATCCGGCTCAACCGGCCCGAAAAATTCAACAGTTTTATCCGCGAAATGGCCCTGGACTTTCAAAAAGCCTTGGATGAGGCCGCTGAAAGAGAGGATGTTAGAGCGGTTTGTATCACTGGTGAAGGCAAGGCCTTCTGTGCCGGTCAGGATCTGGCAGAAGCCATTGACCCCAACGGACCCGAACTCACCAAGATCGTCTCCGAACATTACAACCCTGTCATTACGAGGATCCGATCTTTGGAAAAGCCCGTCATCGCTGCAGTGAATGGAGTAGCTGCCGGAGCAGGGGCCAACATTGCCCTTTGCTGTGACATAGTGATCGCCACTAGATCCAGCTCCTTTATCCAGGCATTCAGTAAGATCGGCCTGATCCCAGACAGTGGAGGTACTTTCTTCCTACCTCGTTTGATCGGTTGGCAAAAAGCCAGCGCTTTAATGATGATGGGAGACAAGGTGAGTGCCGATGAAGCCGAAGCCATGGGTATGATCTATCGCTCTGTGGCGGATGAGGAGTTCGCATCCACGGTCGATAGGATCACCAAACAACTGGCTCAAATGCCCACTTTGGGTCTGGCGCTTACAAAGAAAGCCCTCAATAAGAGTTTGGAGAACAACCTTCAACAACAGCTCGACCTGGAGGATGAACTTCAAACCAGAGCTGGGCATAGTGAGGATTACCAGGAAGGAGTCAATGCTTTTCTCGAAAAGCGATCTCCTGCTTTCAAAGGCCGTTGAACAAACTTCATTTTGAAGGAATATCCCTGCCTTTTACCTTAGCGTCGATCACATAAAAAACCAGGACCAAGAATGAAGAATGAGATCATTGGCATCGTGGGTGCCGGAGCTATGGGTTCCGGGATCGCTCAGGTAGCCGCACAGGCCGGACACAAGGTCATGGTCTACGACACCAATCAGGATCAGATCGAAAGGGCCTCACGAAACCTTCACCAAATATTTGAGAAACTCGTTTCCAAGGAAAAATTCACTCAACAAGAAGCAGACTCCATCCTTCGAAGGATCCAATGGGTAGATAACCTGCATGAGCTGGAGGATTGTCACCTTGTGATCGAGGCCATTGTCGAAAAACTTGAAGCAAAACGGTCGGTTTTCGAAGTTCTGGACAGCATCCTTTCTGAAGATGCCATCCTGGCTTCCAATACCAGTTCACTCAGTATTGCTTCGATCAGTGGGGCCGCAAAAGACCCGGGGAGGGTCATAGGGATCCACTTCTTCAATCCCGCACCACTCATGCCGCTTGTCGAGATCATTCCATCACTTGCCACGCGAAAGGCTGTGGTGGATCAGTGCGTGCAATTGATCGATAGCTGGAAGAAGACCACGGTCCTTGCAAAAGATACACCCGGATTCATTGTCAACAGGGTGGCAAGACCATTCTACAGCGAATCCCTGAAAATGTATGAAGAAGGCGTCGCTGATATCCCAACGATCGATTGGGCACTGCGTGAAGTCGGAGGTTTCAGAATGGGCCCATTTGAACTGATGGACCTGATTGGGCATGATGTGAACTATGTGGTGACCGAAACGGTCTGGACCCAGTTTTACTACGACCCCCGGTTTAAACCCAGCATCACTCAAAAGAGATTATTGGAAGCCGGAATGTTGGGACGCAAGAGCGGAAAGGGGTTCTATGATCACTCAGGAAATGGAGCGAACCCTACCCCCGATACCGATTTTGTCCGGGGCGAGGAGATCGTGGACCGGGTTCTCTACATGCTTATAAATGAGGCTGCAGATGCACTCTTTATGGGGATCGGAACGGCCCGCGATATCGACTTGGCCATGACCAAGGGTGTCAATTATCCAAAAGGCCTCCTTCAATGGGCCGATGAAAAAGGGATCGAGAATGTGGTCAAGTACCTGGACGATCTATTTGATGAGTTCCGCGATAATCGATATCGTTGTTGTCCACTCCTTCGTCGAATGGCAAGGTCCGGAAAGACCTTCTTTTAATCTTTGATTCATGATCGGGATACTGCTTCAGCACAAATGGAAAATGACCCTCCGGACCGGTTTCTGGAGACAGGGTTGGGGAGTACGGATTCTCCTTGGCTTTTTGGTTCTGTATTTTGGAACAGGATTCACTCTTCTGGGGATCTTCCTACCGGAACTCCTGACCGAAGTGACCGGAAGAAGTGATTCGCCAGGTCTGATCCTCGGTGGATTTGTCCTCTACTACATGCTTTTGGATATCGTCATTCGGTTCTTCCTGCAGGATCTCAATGTTCTGAACATCCAACATTACCTGACCCAACCCATTCGACGATCGAAATTGATCCATTTTCTACTGGGCACCTCTGTCTTCAATTTCTTTAACCTCCTACCTCTTTTCCTGATCATCCCATTCACCATTCGAGGGATTGCCCCCGAGAATGGGAATCTTCAAGCATTGATCTGGATGTTTGGAATGTTGGGAATCGTTATGATCGACCATTTCCTTGCCATTTACCTGAAACGGGTAATGGCGATCAAGCCGGTGGTATTTATTGTTCTGGGCCTGATCATTGGCCTTTTGATCACTGGAGAATCCCTTGAATGGATCGACCTGACTTCCTTGTCTGAGCCCCTCTTTGGTAGTCTATCGATGACGTATTGGCCGGTGATCCCTGTTTTCGCTTTCGCGGGATTGACCTATGCCATCAATTACCGGTTCCTCCTCAACAACACATATATTGACCTTTGGACCCGCAAGTCGGATAGGTCCGTTTCAGGGACCGGATTTGAGTTCCTGGCAAGGAAAGGAATGATCGGAGGTTTGATCGCCAACGAGATGCGGTTGATCTTCAGAAATAAACGAACCCGCAATGCCGCTTTCATGACGGTCTTTGGCGCGGTCTATGGGTTGATCTTCTATTCAAGTTCCGTTTACAGCGAATCTTGGATGTGGCTTCTCTTCGCAGGAATTTTCATGACGGGGATCTTTATGATCAATTATGGTCAATTCCTCGTTGCTTGGGAAAGCGCCTTTTTTGACGGAATTCTCACCCGACCCCTCTCCATTCCTGATTACTTCAGGTCCAAATTGTACTTCATGATCTTCAGCTGTGTCATCACCTATATTTTGACACTCCCCTATGCGTTCTTCGGATGGCATGCCTTGGCGATAAATACGGCTGCATTCTTGTTCAATGTAGGTTTCAATACCCATGTTCTGATCTACGCCTCCACTTACTTGAAAAAGAGGATCGATCTTTCCAAGGGAAGTGCTTTCAATTATCAGGGAACCAGCGCGACACAATTTGTGATCGTCATTCCCATGATGCTTCTTCCGATCCTTTTGATGAGTCCATTCCAACTCATGGGCAAGCCCGAATGGGGATTGGTCCTGGTAGGTGGGACCGGTATCATCAGTCTTCTCTTTTCAAAGTACTGGATCGCAGAGTCCGTACGTCATTTTCGTGATCGCAAATACACCAATGCCGCTGGATTCAGGATCCGCGACTAAAATATTCTGGTATGGATAATATGATCGAAGTAAAAGGCCTGAAAAAGTCCTATGGTTCAACCGAGGTCCTCAACATCGAAGAACTCTCCATCCCCAAAGGTCAATCCTTTGGTCTGGTTGGAAATAACGGGGCCGGAAAGACCACTTTCTTTCGGCTGATCCTAGACCTGATCAGACCCTCGGGTGGTGAGGTCCTTTCCAAAGGTTCAACAGTGATGTTGAGCGAGCATTGGAAAGGTTATACCGGGGCTTTTCTGGACGAGGGATTTCTCATCGATTACCTGACACCCGAAGAGTATTTTGATTTCATCGCCAAGCTATATGGATTGGAAGTGTCGACTTTAAAGGAAAAACTCGCCTTCTTTGATCAGCTTTTCAATGGGGAGATCCTTGGAAAGAAGAAATACATTCGGGACCTGTCCAAGGGGAACCAGAAAAAGGTTGGGATCGTTGGAGCCCTGCTAGGAGATCCGGAAATTCTGGTTCTGGATGAACCCTTTGCCAATCTGGATCCCTCAACGCAATACCTCCTTCGCGATATCCTGAAGAAACTGGATGCGGAAACCGAAATGACCATGCTCATTTCCAGCCATGACCTCATTCATGTCACCGAATTCTGCCAAAGGATCGTGATCCTCGATCATGGAAAGGCGATCAAGGATATTCGAACCTCTGCAGAAACTCTTAAGGAGCTTGAACAGTTCTTTATCAGGGAGGTTAAAGAGGGTCATGAAAACGGAACTCCTACAGAAGTGCCTGATCAGGTTCAG
>JAJLJK010000033.1:0-6513 GCA_033844885.1 Bacteroidota bacterium
TGGTTCGGGGCTGCACGCCCCCATTTTATATATTTGTTAGCTATCGTAATTGAAATTTTGGAAAATTAACTTTTCTATGAGAAGAGGATTACTGGGATTGGTTCTCACCGTCTTCGCGTTTGTATCAGCATGGGCACAACCCATTGACACATTGTACGAAGAAAGATTTGAGGTCACGCCCTATCAGATCGTAACAGGAAACACCAGTGGTAACGCTTATACCTGGCACGATACCACCTTCGCCCGGGTTCCGGGAGGAGGAACCAAATCACTTCATGCACAGATCAGACCTCAGGATTCGATCTTCTTCGAAACCAGTTCCTTTGACTGTACAGGGAAGTTTTTCGTTCGTTTATCATTTGCCCATATCTGTAAGATCCAGGCCCTTCAATCCGGCTTTGTTCAGATCTCTACGAATAACGGAGCGACGTGGACCACATTGGACAGTGCTTCCTATAAGGCGGCATCTCCATTGTATCCTAGTGTAGAATACTTCAATGAACTTTCCTACCCCAATGCTCCGGGGATCATAGGCCATTGGGATGGTCCAACGTTTTCGGGGACCGGTACCAATCCAACTAACTCATGGTGGAAGGATGAACTGTTCGACCTGACCCCATGGGCCGCGAACCAGAGTAATGTCAAACTCCGGTTCTTCCATTATCAGTACAGTAACCCCGCTCCTCTTTTGGCGGGATGGTTTGTTGATAATATCCTGGTGGAGGGTGCACCATGTGAACTGGAGCCTCCCACCATTCGGTTCAATAACCCAACTGTAGCCAATAACCCTCAGGGAAATAGGTATGCATTGAACCAGACCGTTCAGGTTTGGGTAAAGGATATCGGTGATGGGGTCAAGGACTCCACTATTCTTTGGTATCGAAGCCCTAGGTTGACCTCTGGAAACTGGGTGAGTACCACCATGAACCGCTTGGGTGGATCAACGGGCTGTGACCCGAATAATGACAATATTGATTCGATCTTGTTCTCTCACACCTTCGCTAATCTTCAAGTAGGCGATTCAGTGGATTACTACGTAGAGGCCTATGACTGTGCCTGCCCGAACATGGATCGCAAGCCCAATGTCAATAACATTCCGAACTACTATTCCTTCAAGATCGACCCCTCTCCACCTCTGATCTGTGGAAATACAACCGTAACCACTTTTCCCTTTATCGTAAGCTCTTTCCCTTATCTGGAAACCTTTGATGGAAATGAATGGGGCGCCGGAACTGGAACAGGGGATGCATCTACCGGTAATGGTTTTAGGGGAACCTTCCCTATTGGTAACCCCCCAGCTGGAAAGAATTGGCAAGTAAGTCCCTCACCAACGGTTGCAGCATATGCCTGGTCCGTTCGCCAGGGTGCTACCAATACCCTTCAGACCGGACCCAGTCAGGATAATACCCCTGGCCCTGGTGGAAAATATCTCTACACTGAGGCTAGTCAGACCGTTGGAACAACCACTGACCTTATTACCCATTGTTTGGACCTGAGACTTCAACCCTGTATGGGACTGGAGTTCTACTACCATATGTATGGGCAAAATATCGGAACCTTGACCATTGATGTGGATACAGGGGATGCTACACCCGCCTGGGTGACCAATTACTGGAGTATCTCTGGTCAACGTCAGCAATCAAGCAGTGCCCCTTGGACCGCGGCCTTCGTTTCCCTAGAACCTTTCAGTGGGAAGTATATTCGCCTGCGCTTCCGCGGAACAAAAGGTGGAGGTGACAAAGGTGACCTCGCGATCGATGATATTCGTGTATTCGAACCAGATCCCATTGATGTGGCTTTGCTTTCCACCACCCGCCCTCAGAATGGATTCTGTGGATATTCTTCTCAAGAAGAGGTCAACCTGATCGTTCAGTCCAAAGGATGTCAGACCCTGACCCAGATCCCCATCGCCTACTCGATCACGGATCTGAACACAAGTGTGACCACGACCTTTAGGGATACCATCCAAAAGACCTTCGCTACGGGAGATACCACCTTCCATATTTTTGCTCCAAGGGCAAACCTTTCTGCTTACACAGATTATCGCATTGTCATTTGGAATGAGACTCCTGGAGATGTGAACTCTAGTAACGATACTTTGGGTCCGATCACCATCAACCATGATCCTCCCATCACCAATTTCCCGATGATCTTTGACGCGGATGCTCCTGGTTATGTATCTGGTTCTCCAAATGGACCTGGAACAAGGCCGGCAACACCCGGATGGATCTTCTTCCCTACCCCTGGCTCAACCAATTTCAGCTGGTGGATTGCCGACGAATGGACGCCTACAAACTCCACCGGTCCTCTTGAGGATTGGTCAGGTACCAAGGGTAATTTCTATGTTGTTGAAGGGACCAATGGTGCTGTGATCGACAATGCTGGTATCCAATCCGAGTGTATGTCTTTTGCAGGAATGAATGCTCCGGTACTTGATTTCTGGTACCATATGTACGGAGTCGATGCAGCCTCCATCATCGTCCAATATGTTCCGAATGGAACCAACTCATGGAAATTGGTTCCCAACGGTTTCGTTTTCAATACGGGTGGAAACGGTCAAACCTCAGAAAAGGATGACTGGAAATTCAAGCGTGTGGATCTTGGATTCCTTGCCGATTCTGTTGTGAAACTCCGAATCATTACTCAAAAGAATGGTACAGGCGACCGCGCAGATATTGCCCTGGACAACATTCATATCTATGATCGTGGTACAGCAGATGTGGGGATCACTCGAGTAGGTCCTCCACCATTGATCCTTCAAAGTACTGATGCACTGGGAAATCCGGTATCTACCCCACTTCCAGCTGTGAGGATCTATAACTATGGTACACAAGCCGTTTCAAATGTTCCTGTTTCCATAACCATTACACCTGATTGTAATGGTACACCATATACTTTCACACAGACCTATAACGGAACGATCCAACCCAATTCGGAGGCTACATTTGCCTTTACTTCCATGCCACAGCCATGGCCTTCCGGAGGATTCACCATTTGCGCAACTACTACCCTTTCAGGAGATAATACTCCTTTTAATAATGAGCGTTGCAAGCAAGTGACCGGATGGCCCAGGATCAATGTTCCATTCTTTGCCAACTTTGATAATTGCTCGGGTGAGGAATGGGGATTCTATGGAACCAACGGAAAACTCAGATTGTTTGAAGTCGGTGCTCCCTCCAGTGGTCAATTTGGAGGCAATGCTGCCTCATCACCCAATGTTTGGGGTTCTGGGCTTAGTCGAAACTATCAAGCTTCGACCGAGGAGATCCTGAATTTCCCCATCTTCTTTGGATTTGATACCATTTGGGCACCTTCTCTCCGCTTCAACCACCGATTCAGCTTTGGAGCAGGGGATGCAGGTTTGATCGAATATCTCGTGGGTGCAAACTGGCAAAGACTAGGAATTCCTGGATTAGGAACCAATGTTTATAACACATCAACAGTTAACGTGCTGGGTGGAGAACCCGGTTTCACCGGTAATTCAGCCGGTTGGGAATACACAGAGATCCCATTGAATTTTCTGAATGAAGCTTCTACACCTTTGGTCATTCGGGCCAGGATGAAATCCGCCGGATCTCAAGGTCAGGGATGGGCCTTCGATAATATCGAGCTGCACATTCCACCTCAGAACTCAGCCAGTCCTGTGGATATCGACGTTGTGGGAACTTCTATTCCCCTGTTCATTCCCTATGTGGACAATGAGATCCAGGTTACCATTCGAAATACGGGAGCTAAACCTTTGGATACCGTTCAGATCCATTACAGGGTCTACGACAATAGTGGAAATCTTGTCTTTGGTCCCACGAACAAAGAACCGGTTCAGATCAAACCAAGGATCACTCAAGGGCGCTCCATCCGGTACAACCTTCTTCAACCTTGGACAAATCCATCTCCAGGAAAATATACCCTTTGTATGATCACCAGCCGTCCCAATGACAAGACAGATAACTTCCCACAGGATGATAGTGTCTGCTTCAACGTGAGCGTTCTGGACGAGGTGGACCTTGCAGCTGGTGGATATTGTAATGACTTCGATGACCCTAGCCAAATTGAGTGGGTAACCTACAATTACGCTGACAAGAATGGAATCACGAATTGGGAGAAAGGTACTCCGGTGCAGTTGACCCCTCTTGCAGGTAGTCCTACCTCTTGGATGACCGGATTGAATAATAACTACAAGAATCGCGACAGTTCTGCCCTATTTACTCCTGTATTCCTGATCGAGGATTCAACCATCTACAAGATCAAGTTCAAGCATCAATTCAAGACTGAGCTTTATCACGATGGTGGTTCGATCGATATCTCCTTTGATGGAGGTCGAAAGTGGAGAACTGTAGGTAGGTACTTCCGTGATCCTACGATCAAATGGTTCAATACCGAATATGTGACCTCGCTGAACTTCATCCAACCAGGTTGGACAGGAGAGTCCAATGGATGGATCGATGCCGAACTAAATGTTCAATTTGACACAACTGCAGGAGGGATTTTCCGCTTCCGATTCGGAGCAGATGAGACCTTTGAATTCAGTGGATGGGCTATCGATAGTTTCTGTATCGACACCACGAGCGAACCTGCTGATATCTACTTGGATGTTGAGGAACTTGAGAACTTCGGCTCGGTTGCGGGTAACCTATTCCCCAACCCAAGTGTTGGTCTGACCAACCTGCCGATCGTTACCAAGGATTTCGAAACCGCTGAGATCTCGATCCACAACATGATCGGTCAACATATGGCTTCATTACCTTATGATCTTGAGCCTGGTGAGAACATCGTTCAATTCGATGTGACAGGATGGACACCTGGAGTTTACCTGGTGACCATAGATATCGGAGGTCGACAGATCATCAAGAAACTGGTGGTAGGTCAACGATAACATACCCATCCTCTAAAAACCCCGAGATTATTCCTCGGGGTTTTTTTATGTCTGATTGTCAGTGGTTTCTGACCCTCTCTGACAAAATTTCCTCTTTAATGCGGAATTCTTGTATTGGTTCGTGGTTTGATATGTCTTGAGAAAAAGACAATTCATCTGATATGAAACTCGATAAATTCACCATCAAATCACAGGAAGCCATCCAGCAGGCCCAATCCATGGCCGCTGAGATGAGCAACCAATCCATTGAGAACGGGCATATATTAAAAGCTCTGTCCACGGTGGATGATAGTGTGCTCCCCTACATCCTGAACAAAGTAGGGGCCAATTCCAATATCCTTCATCAAGCTTTGGATAAAGTGATCGAATCATATCCCAAAGTGGAAGGTGGAGATCAATACCTTTCCAGATATGCTGGAAGCACCCTTCAAAAAGCCCAGGAAGCCGCAAAGAAAATGGGAGACGAATTCGTTTCTCTTGAGCATCTGTTGATCGGCCTGATCGAATCCGGAGATCAGGTTAGCCAAATGATGAAGGATGCGGGACTCTCGAGAAAGGAAGTTGAGGCTGCTATCCAGGATCTAAGAAAAGGAAGCCGAGTGACCTCTGCCAGTGCTGAAGACACCTATAATGCACTTTCCAAATATGCCAAGAACCTGAACCAATTGGCCCAGGAAGGTAAATTGGATCCAGTGATCGGACGGGATGAGGAGATCCGAAGGGTCCTTCAGATCCTAAGCCGAAGGACCAAGAACAACCCTATCCTCATTGGTGAGCCTGGAGTAGGAAAGACTGCCATTGCCGAAGGTCTTGCCCACCGTATCGTAAAGGGGGATGTGCCTGAGAATCTTAAGAACAAGGTCATCTTCAGCCTCGATATGGGTGCGCTAATCGCAGGTGCGAAATACAAAGGAGAGTTTGAGGAACGGTTGAAATCCGTGGTCAAAGAAGTGATCTCTGCCGAGGGTGAGATCGTTCTCTTTATTGATGAGATCCACACCCTTGTAGGCGCCGGCGGTGGAGAAGGTGCTATGGATGCCGCCAATATCCTGAAGCCTGCGCTAGCACGTGGTGAACTGCGAGCCATTGGGGCCACCACCTTGAATGAATACCAGAAATACTTTGAAAAGGACAAAGCCCTTGAAAGACGCTTTCAAAAGGTGATGGTCAACGAACCCGATACCGAATCCTCCATCTCAATTCTAAGAGGGATCAAGGATAGATATGAGACCCACCACAAGGTCAGGATCAAGGATGAGGCCATTATTTCCTCAGTCGAATTAAGCCAGAGATACATTACCGACCGATTCCTACCTGACAAGGCGATCGACCTCATCGACGAGGCCGCTTCCAAATTGAGGATGGAGATCAACTCCAAGCCCGAAGAGATCGATGTCCTGGATCGCAAGATCATGCAGATGGAGATCGAACAGGAGGCTATCAAGCGGGAGAACGATGAAAAGAAACTGGCCTTCATCAAGGAAGAACTCGCAAACCTGCGTGAAGAGAGAGACGAGCTCCAGGCCAAGTGGGAAAGAGAACGTGGCGTGGTGGAGTCCATCCAGGAAGCCAAAGAGAACATCGAAAACCTCAAGATCGAGGCAGAACAGGCAGAACGAGCCGGAGATTATGGCCGCGTT
>JAJLJK010000034.1:0-2365 GCA_033844885.1 Bacteroidota bacterium
AAGGTTTTCCACACCAGGATGTAAGAAAGTGTTGAATAACACGATGAGTCGTTCTTAATTAGTCCTCGTTAACCCATTACCCAGCAAAAATGACCCGAAGCGGTAGAAAGACATACTTGTTTCTATTGCATGAAAAATGCTCAGGACGGCTTGCAACCCCCTTCCTCCAACATCCCACCCTTGCAGGTCAACGTCCTGAGCGTTTTCATTCCGATGTTCAAATGCTGATTGGGTATGACCACTTTCTCTTTGTTGAAAGTGCTACCAAGAGACCAACCTTCCAACAACCTTCCTTGTCGTTCGAAAGAATGGGGCAGGGAGGGGTTTATCCTGTTACAATAAATCTCTAACCCGTCAAATTCAATCTGCCATGGTTCAACAACAACGCCAACTGCAATTCTTTCTCAAGGTCTTTTTGATCTTGACAACGATTTATCTTCTTCCGCTTTGGATGAAGGCCCAGACCAAACAGTATGATCCAGATACCGTTTGTGTGGGAACTCTTGACAAGGTCTATGGTCTTACCAATGTACCTTCGTCCTCAACCCTTTACTGGTCGCTCTCTGACCCTACAATGGGTACGATCGACACTTCCATCATCAACAATGCTGCCGATACCATTATCGAGATCGACTGGGGTATGACACCCGGTGCGGTGACCTTGAGTGTTGTCGAGCAAACGATCGATGGTTGTTGGGGGGATACTCTGAATTTGGATATCTACCTCAATCCACTTCCGACAATTGCGCTTGTGGGTGACTCTGTCTGTTACGACGCCACTTCTGCCAACCTCACCTTCACCTTTACAGGGACAGCTCCCTGGATCTTTACCTACGAGGTGGATGGTGTGAGCTACACAGATACGGCAACCACCTCACCTCATTATGTGACCGTTCCTGGTCCTCATCAGGCCACAGCGAACGTTACGGTTACAGGAGTATCTGACTTCTTCTGTACAGGTGATGTGACAGGAGTCCCCGGATCTCTGATCTATGTGCGTCCGAAACCAGGTACGCTTAGTCAGATCTTCCACTACTAAGAGACTCTTTAGCCCCAGCAAATTACGCCTGAATTTGGCGTGAGTTAAGAGAAGATAGGGTCCCGTCATTCCTGCGGGAACAAACTCGGGACCCTTTCTTAAAAGTTTAACCCCAGACGCAATTATCGTGGCAAAATTTTTACGTACATACGTATTGCCACTGGTCATTATCGCTCTTTCATTTTCTGGTATTCGTGCGCAAGCACAGACCGTTTACATGTCGGATACGATCTGTAATCCCCAGGGTCCCATGGACTTTTGGGTAGATTCGTTGGCAGGTACCGGTTTCTACTGGGAAGTAAAAGGAGGTGCGATTGTATCGGGCCAGGGAACCCACAGGGCGACCATCCAATGGAATGGTCTTGCACCCTGGTACATCCGGGTCACTGCAGAGAATGCGGAAGGATGTTGGAGTGACACACTCCATACGGACATCTTCATTTTCCAGGATCCAACGTACAAGGTTTCAGGTCCAACTGAAGTGTGTAAGGGGGAGTTAGTTACTCTCTTCAGTGCAGCCGGTTCCAACTTCCAATGGAGTACCGGTGATACTACAGCCACCATAAACTTTATCGCAGAGAAGGATACTACGTTCTTCCTGATCGTGGAGACCCCATGTACTCAGGATACATTGTATCACTCGGTGAAAGTTTTCGACCAACCAGTGGCGCAAGTGAGTTCCGACAAGGATACTGTCTTCATCAATGAGCCGATCATTTTCAATGCTTCCTGGAATGCCGGGAACATGGAATGGGAGATCGAGAATGAGATCTTCATCAATCGTGCTCAGCTCGTATATCGTTTCCAATATCCAGGTGAGAAACTCATCAAGGTGGTAGTCACCAATGGAAATTGTTACGACACGATCTATAAGTCAGTGTACGTGTGGGAAGCATTCAAGATCTATATTCCAAATACGTTCACACCTAATAACAACGGAAAGAACGAGCTGTTTGTCTTCAAAGGATTTGGTATCGCCAAATTCGAAGCATACATCCTCGACCGTTGGGGAAATGAAGTGTATCATTGGAATGACGAGCTCGAAAATGGATGGGATGGAACCTTCCAGGGAGAGCCGTTGCCTCAAGATGTTTATGTATACAGGATCCTTGCGTGGGATTATCGAGGCCGATATAAGGAATATATCGGTAATGTCAACCTAATCCGATAAGCCATGCAAAAGAAACTGTACATACCCATAATGATCATTTTGATCGGTCTGTTCCGATTTGCAGGTGCTCAAACCGATACATCTTTCTGGTTTGGTGTTCCCAATTTCGATCCCACTTATGCGGATGAACCCATCCGTCTGGTACTTTGTCCCAC
>JAJLJK010000035.1:0-1436 GCA_033844885.1 Bacteroidota bacterium
CCGGTGCCTTTGGTCCGGGGTTCTTTTTTATGGAAGCCATCGATAAACCCGATAACTTAGCGATCCCATTAATCCCTGAGCCATGAGGATCCTTGCCTTACTGTTCTTGTTCATTCCCTTCATCGACCTGTCCGCTCAGGCAATGATCGGTCCCTATTTGGATGTATTGGGCAGGGTGATCCCTCCCTCCCTCCCTTCAACCCCATGCCCTCATGCAGATCTTTATCAATTGCGGAAATTTCACTCGGTAGAAATGGAAGTAGGCGACTTCTCGCAGGAGGATATCCTCAAAACCCGGAAGTATGAATTTGATCGAAAGGGGAACTACATTGAACTCGATTGGAATTCAGAAGCTGGGGATACTGTATTTGGAAGGGAGACGGGGAAACCCGATACGACCTTCAGGGTGGTGCCACCAATTGAACGAAAAGAAAAAAAGCGTTGGGTCAGTCAAAAGTTCGGATACGATAAAACCGGTAACTGGACCTCAACCCGTCAATATGAAAAAGTAGAGGAAGATCGTTACGGATGGCATCTTTCGGAACTCCAAACTCGCGGTTATCACAGTGGCTCCTTGGATTCGATCACAATTCAGACCTTCCGCCCGAACGGAAGACCTCTAACGACCACCACCACTTTTGTCAGATATACCGATCAGTCTGAGGAACGGGTCACCACTTTGATCTCTGGACAAGGCTTGGATCGTCAAACTTTGAACACCCTCATGGGCTCGATCGGTGAGGATCACGCAAAAAGGGCCGTGTATATTCTAGATGAGGTCTACACAGAAGGCTTTCGACGGATGGAAGATTCCATCGCCATGACCACGACTCAAAGAGAATATGGTCGATGGGCTCGGGAGATCGCAAGGTTGGATTCTTCGACCACCCGTGAGGTCAATCTGTTATCTCGCCGGAAGATCGAATGGAGATCCTACTTTCATGATAATAATGGGCAATTGACCCGATTCATTCACCTAAAGGGAGATCAGGTCATGGAAAGTTTGGAATTTGAATATTCTGAA
Source organism: Bacteroidota bacterium (assembly GCA_033844885.1). Classification (GTDB taxonomy): domain Bacteria; phylum Bacteroidota; class Bacteroidia; order Flavobacteriales; family Schleiferiaceae; genus JAJLJK01. The sequence goes on from JAJLJK010000035.1 coordinate 1,025, forward strand.
GGTGGAGAGCTCCGTGTCATTCGATCTTTGGATTATTTGGACGGGATCCGGAGAAAGCGGATCTATATCATGGTTCCCGACGAACAGGGAAGGATCGTTCAACTTCAGGTAAAAGAAAAGACCTTCGAAATGTACTCTACTGTGTATGCCCTTTTCGAGCAACGGGACATTACCTATGACATTACCTATCACCGCGGGATGATCGACAAGTTCGTGCGTAAGGATGGCTTCTATTTCGATGTTCGCCATGATGTCTTTCGCTGATCACCCTCCTCTTATAACCACAAAAAAATCACTCAATATCCCCTTCCTCCATTCCCTTCATTTACACCATTGATTTACCTTTAGGGCAAAATCCAATGATCATGAGATCTTTTCTGCGATTTTCTGTGGTTCTCCTATTGCTTTCCCT
>JAJLJK010000036.1:0-5825 GCA_033844885.1 Bacteroidota bacterium
TGGGTGATGAACCAGTGAACGCCATGGAAAGTCAAGGGATGATTCATCTCAAGAGGACCTATTGTGACCATCGAAAATGCTTATTTTGCGCAATAGGAAACGCAATACTGAAGAAACCATGATCCACCGAATAAGAACCTATTTTGAAATGCAGGGTTTCGAGGTCTGCTCAAGAATGGGTGACCGCCTACATATGCGGGCCTCATCCATTCGACTTTTCTTCATCTATTCCTCATTCATTGCCTTGGGCAGCCCCCTCATCATTTATATGTCTCTGGCCTTTCTCCTGAAATTGAAGGATTACGTCTACACGAGAAGAACGTCTGTTTTTGATCTTTAATGGCCATTGATTCGAGGCATTCCAAAGTAATCCGGAAATCGTACTTCATTGCCGGGGTCTTGATGGGGATCAACCTTATCGGGATCGGAGGATATATGGTCTTGGAGAATTATTCCTTTTGGGATGCATTCTATATGACCATTCAAACCGTTTCCACGGTAGGATTCAATGAGGTCCACCCTTTTACCGGGTATGGCAAACAATTCACCATATTCCTCATCATCACCAGTTTTGGTACTTTCGCATATGGGGTGACAGTCATTACGCAATTTGCCATTGACGGCACCTTTCGCGACTTCTTTAACACCTTTCGCGTGCAAAAACAGATCGACGAACTCAAGGACCATGTGATCATCTGTGGTTTTGGCCGAAATGGCCGACAAGCAGCCCAAAAGATGACGGCCTATCAACGGCCATATGTGGTCATCGACACCAATGAAGAACTCATCAAGAAATTCAGGGTAGAATTCCCGGGTCTGCTATATATCCTTGGGGATGCAACAGAAGATGAAACCCTTCATCAAGCGGGGATCAAAAGGGCGAAGTACCTGATCGGAGCCCTTCATAATGATGCCGATAACCTCTTTTTAGTGGTCTCAGCGCGACAGTTGAATCCATCCCTGAAGATCGTTTCGAGGGCCAATGAGGATAGCACCGAAAAGAAACTTCGGCTGGCAGGTTCGGACTACACGATCCAACCGAACAAAGTGGGGGGCATGCATATGGCGGACCAGCTGATTAATCCGGATGTCACCCAATTTCTGGACCTTATCTCTGTGGGAGGTTCATCTGAAATGAATATCGAAGAGATATCCGTTGACCAAATTTCCAGTGAGGGTTCCATTAGGATCTCCGAACTCGAGATCCGAAAAGAGACCGGGTGTAATATTATCGGGTTGAAGACCGAAAAGGGAGAATTCATAATCAATCCAGGTGCAGATATGGTCATTCCGTCAAAGGCAAAACTCTTTGTGATCGGAAATACGCATCAGATCAAGAATCTACAAAACTACCTTAACAACCGATGAAGATCCTCGTTACTGGAAGTAATGGCCTGTTGGGCCAAAAGATCATTCAGGGATATAAGCATAAGGAAGGGATTGAACTCATCGCCACGGCGAGGGGAGAGAACCGGATGATCGACAAGGCCGGGTATTCTTTCGAATCCATGGATATCACCCAGGCGGATGAGGTCATGGATCTGATCAAGAGGATCAAACCGGATGCCGTAATTCACGCGGCGGCTATGACCAACGTTGATGCCTGTGAGACAGATAAGGAAAATTGTAAAAAGGTCAACGTCGATGCTGTGGAGTACCTCGTTCGAGCATGCGAAAAGGTCGATGCGCATCTGATCCATGTGAGTACGGATTTCATTTTCAATGGCATGAGCGGTCCCTATGATGAGAATGGGATCCCTGATCCGTTGAGTTATTATGGATGGAGCAAACTTGAGGCCGAAAAGATCGTGATGAACGCCAAATGCCGATGGACCATCTTGAGGACCGTATTGGTCATTGGTGTGACAGAAGGGATGAGCCGCTCCAATATCGTTCTGTGGGTGAGAGACTCATTGAGAAGGGGAGAGCGGATCCGTGTGGTGAACGATCAATGGAGGACACCCACGCTAGCTGAGGATCTGGCACAAGGCTGCATGCTTGCAGCGATCAAAGAGAAGGAGGGAGTCTACAATATCAGTGGAGAGGAGGTCATGAGTATTCTTGACATCGCCTATCGGGTGGCTGATCACTTTGATTTGGATAAGGATCTGATCGATGAGGTTTCATCCGAGACCCTGAACCAACCCGCAAAAAGACCTCCCAGAACTGGATTTATTATTACTAAGGCGAAGGAGGAGCTTGGATATGAGCCACATAGCTTTAGCGAAAGCATATCCATCATTGACTCCCAATCCCATTGATTTGTCACCTTCTACCACCTAGAATTGGCTGGTAGCATGCGTTTCCTATATTTGGGCTCCTAACCTGCAGCCAATTTATGAGCACAAATACTGATTCGTGGGGGTCGAGGGTTGGCCTCATTCTCGCCATGGCTGGAAATGCCGTGGGTTTGGGGAACTTTCTCCGATTTCCAGTTCAAGCTGTCCAAAATGGCGGTGGAGCCTTCATCATTCCATATCTCGTTTGCTTTCTGTTAATGGGTATTCCCTTGTTATGGATGGAATGGGGAATGGGACGTTTCGGAGGAGCCAAGGGCCACCACTCTACTCCCTTCATTCTCGACACAATGAACAAGCGTCGAATTTGGAAGTATATCGGGGTATTTGGGATCTTCACAAACATTGCGGTTGCCTCCTACTACTGCTATATCGAATCCTGGACGATGTCCTATGTGTATCACTCGATCATTGGGACCTTCAGAGGTATGGATCAGGCTCAGGTCGCAGATTTCTTTGTTACCTATACCACCATCGGTAAATCGACCACTGGTATCCCCTATGAAGCAGTGGTTTTCTATATTCTTTGTCTTTTATTGAATACCTGGATCCTTAGCAAGGGTCTTGGTGGGGTCGAAAAGGTGGCCAAGATCGGTGTTCCCATGTTATTGATCTTCGGTGCATTTCTTGCAATACGCGGATTGACCCTTGGAGAATCGGGAGCCTCTGCAGAGCATCCTGATGCAAATGCATGGGATGGATTCAATTTCCTTTGGACCCCGCAATTTGATAGTCTTTCCAATCCCAAAGTTTGGCTGGCTGCTGCCGGACAGATATTCTTTACTCTTTCAGTCGGAATGGGAACGGTCCATTGTTACGCCTCATACCTGAAAATGAAGGACGATGTGGCTCTGAATGCCGTGACGTCTGGGTTCACCAATGAATTCGTTGAGGTTGTTCTGGGTTCCATGATCGTGATCCCCATCGCTGCCGGTTACCTCGGAATGGATTGGGTCCGTGAGAACGCCGGATTTGGGATGGCCTTTCAGACCATGCCTTTTCTGTTTGAAAAGTGGGGTGTAATACTGGCGACTTTCGCAGGAGTCTTTTGGTTTGGACTGCTCTTCTTTGCAGGGATCACCTCTTCTTTGGCCATGGGAACACCCTGGGTCGGTTTCCTTCAAGACGAGTTTGACTGGAAACAACGGTCTGCTGCATGGTCCTTTGGGCTTATCATTTTGATCTTTGGTCTTCCTACCGTCCTTTTCTTCAATTACGGAGTCTTTGATGAGTATGACTATTGGGGAGGGACGGTTTCTTTGGTGATCTTCGCCCTGATCGAAGCCATTCTATTCTCATGGATCTTTGGGATCAAAAGAGGGTGGGAGACGGTTACCGCGGGTGCGGACCTGAAGATCCCGATCTTCTTTAAGTTCGTCATGAAGTATATCACACCAGCATTATTACTCTTTGTATTTGTCGGGTCACTCATCACTCCAAGGATCATCAAAGTTGTCGATATCCGAACCAACGGGGAGAATCATTCTGAGGTGATCGAATTCTTGGAATCATCCGGGTTTGAAAAGAAAAGAGAAACGGGGAATGAGATCAGGTTCTCACTTTCCGCCAATCAATTCTCCCAGAATTTTGCCAGCGTTGTTGCTTTCGAAAATCAATTGGGATCCGAGTTTGGAATGGATGATAAAACCCTGCAGATCTCCGATTATCAAAATTGGTCGGGTGAATTCAATAGTCTGATCTCGGGGAATGGATGGCAAATGGATAACTCGGCCATCCTTGCTCAATTGATGAACTCCGGGATCAATGCCAAGATCAAGGCGGCCACGGATCCTGATGAGATCAAACAGCTCAAACTAACAAGGAACTACAGCAATCTGGCACGAGGATTACTATCCACCTTGTTTTTGGGAATCGCCGTTTTGGTGTACATTGCCTATAGAAGAAGAATGAAATTGGCACAAGCATGAATACAGGAGCATTGATTACCATGGTGGTCACCCAATTGATCGTGGCCAGCCTCACCATATATTTTTACCGAAGAGTACTGCGTACACCGATGAAGGAGGAACCGGACAGTTATTCGGACAATGATGACCAGCCGCGTTCCTGAACGATCTGAGACCCGCCCCATGGCGGGTTTTTTTTGCTCTTTTTTAATAATAGTATATTTTAAGGTCGTTATTTTATTTTGAATGTACCTAACAAAAAGAGAGCGAAGGGGGGTAAGGGTTCTTCTTGGTCTGGTGATCCTGGTCTACCTCTTGAAATTTTCTCTTCCTACGAAGAAGATCGATATCCAAACCCAACCCTGGGTCGAACTATCCGAGGAGGAAAATTGGGAAGAGGAGAACATTGGTATACCCTCACAGAAGGTCAGTGTGAATGAATTGGACTCCACGGATTGGTTCGAATTGGGTTTCGATTCTTTTTTGGCTGGGAGGATCGTTCGGTTCAGGGATCGCATTCATGGGTATGAGACCTCAGACGACCTATTGCGGGTCTGGGGTATGGATTCGGGTTGGGTGAAGGCATCAGGATCCCAACTCATTTTTTCCACCAAGGAGGAAAGAGAAACTAGGATGATGGAACGCCCCATTCCATTCCAATTGGACACCACTACAGAGGACCAATTGATCGCCATGGGGCTGAATGAAAGATTCAGTAGGAACCTGATGAAGTACATTGCGGCCGGGGGGGCTGTGGATCATGCCGAAGCCCTATTTAAGATACATGGAATGGACTCCAATGAGGTGAAACGGATTCTTCCTTTCATTCAGTTCGATAATGAATCTCTGGATCGCAGTGATCAGATTTGGGATATTAATCGGATGGATAGTGCCCAATGGTGTCAATGGAAAGGGATAGGACCCATCCTTAGTCAAAGGATCATCCGATATCGAAATTCCCTTGGCGGGTTTGTGGATCGGGATCAATTAATGGAAGTATATGGGGTGACAGCAGAAGTGATATATGGAGTTAATGGAATCATTCTCATTGATACGGCAATGGTGAATCGTTTCGATGTAAACCGGGCTGGGATCAATGAGTTGAGTGCACATCCCTATCTGAACAAAACCCTCGCTCGTGAGATTATTTCCTTTCGTGAGAACTTTAGACCGTTCAATAATGTAAAGGAGCTAGAACACCTTCAATTGATGACTGGTGAGAAATTGCGTAAAATTGCACCCTATTTGAAGGTTGACAAACAAGAATAAAAATATTTCTATGAACTTTTCCGCCACCGAAACCCAAAAGATGATCGCAGATACGGTTCGATCCTTCTGTGACCAACACATCAAGCCCAATATGATGGAATGGGATGAATCTCAAACCTTTCCCGTCGAGGCGATGAAGAAATTGGGTGAGCTAGGGCTCCTCGGGGTATTGGTTCCGTCCGAATATGGCGGGGCAGGTCTGACCTATGATGAGTACGTCACTGCTATCATTGAGTTGTCCAGGGTGGACCCGAGTGTTGGATTGAGTATGGCGGCGCATAACTCTTTGTGTACCGGACACATTCTTCAATTTGGGAATGAAGAGCAAAAGAAACGTTGGCTTCCAAAACTC
>JAJLJK010000037.1:0-6067 GCA_033844885.1 Bacteroidota bacterium
AAACCAAGCACTATATGAAATGGCTTTTTGCTGAGGGACATTCAATACATTACCCACGATCACAGAATCATCCACCCCATCAAACCATAGGGCCGAATTGGGATTTCCGAACCTATCGGTAGAATAGACCGCACCGTAGACTTGAGAATGATGATTATTTCCGCTACTATCTCTGGAATTCTGGGTGAAGGGGAAAAATACGACCAGGCTATCCTTTAGAGTGAAGCTTTGTGCCAGTAAATCATTCCCGAGAAGAAGAATGATGAAAAGGAGGAGTTTCTTGAACATGGGGAGCTGGGTTCAAATTGATCTCAAGGCTAATGATTCACCTTGAAAGGCAAAATACCTATTGCTTTATAGATAGATATCCCTGCGTGAACCTGCAAAACCGAAAGATTAAGGGAAAAGGGTCATCAGTCGAAAATGGAATGAATGTGGCCTCACAAGAACGAGTCACCTAGGCATTCATGATTACGAAAACCCAACTCCATCGATTCTCATATTTCAAATCAAAACACCATACCTATGAGCTCATGCCAAGAACTTTTCACCCTGCTATGTGGGCAATAAAGGAATCTTCAAAATATCCTCAATTATTCGTATAAGTAGGTCTTTAGTATTTACGATTCTTTTTTGACCGAAAGATAACGACCAATCACGTTCATTACTCTATTTGTATTTGATGATCCAAACTTGCCGAATCAAGAGTGATTAGCATATAAAAGCTTTTTGATCCTTTTTTCACCAATAGTATATATTTATACGGTCCAATCTGGGTAACTGAATCACTATCTAATATTACATGTTTGAACTTATCAGAAGGTCGTAATTCGATCCGCTTCGGATTTTGCTCACCTTCAAAAACAACAACACCAATTCTGCTTCCGTACTTAAGATAATCGGTTATAGAATAGTCCATCGAATCTTCTCTTAGTTTCGAATTAGAAAGGACTGCAGGATACTGATATATCACCACCGTATTTTCATTTTCATTTGCAGAGAAGAAAATACGGGAGAATAACTTATCCAATGTACTTAGAAAAAATGGAACTCTATTCGTTTTCAATAATTCCCAATCTTTTGATATCAATATATAATGATAATCACCCCAATGATTCATCACCTTAGGGGCAGTTATTTGATTCCCATTAACCCGATTCCCATCAATCCAATGATCATATCGTGTTTGCACAGCTAAAGTATAATGTTGATTCTTGGTTGAATAATATAAACGTTGGGGGAAAAAACCTTGAATATTTCCATTCTCTACAGCAACTCGTTTGAAATACTCTTCTCTATAGTCTTCAGGAACACTTTTGATGATATCAATATATAGATCTGATAAATATTTGAGATCAATTAACTCTCCTTTTTCTATCTGATACCTAAATCCAATGAAACCCTCATCACTCATTGGATCAGGACCTCCATATGAAACCATTCCATGGAGAGTGTCATTTTTCAAGTTGAACACATAATTTCTTAAATATGATCCTTCTGATGGTAGAACCATCTGAGAAGAAGTTTCTTCTGATGGACCAATAAAAAGAAAGTGCAAATCGTGAGGAGGTCTATACTTTTGTTTTTCTTGTTTATTATCATTTGATTCTACGCCATAAACTAGAAGTCCTAAGTCCTTCTTAAAAAGGTGAAAGGAACTGAAAAAAGTTCGCTCTGGTGAGAATGGGAATTCTTTTCTCCGTTCCCAAATTAAATTCATGGAACTATCAAAAGCCAATATGCGGAGCGGAACATAATCATCGCCCTCTTCATATGGAACTCTGACAATAAATACCTGGCTACCCTGATCCTTGGATGTCCTGTGGATGATGGAACCGTAATAGGTTTTACCATTTACTCTGGAAGCATTTACTGAAAAAAGGGTGTCAGCTACACCTTCATTCTCTAGGCTTAAAGGATCGATGACTTGCCTGATAATGAGAGAAAGTACCTTCTCCTCCGAAAACACTCTAATGGTCCAATTGATCTTTCCGTTAAAAGTTCCAAGAGAAAGGGTAATCGCCTTTTCCCCATAATTCTCGGGGTCCAATTCTCTTTTTCTCAATACCTTGAGACTGCTCAGATCGATCCGCTCTAAATAGGCTTTCCTTTTCCGCTTATAATAGTTAAAACCGGAGTTACCGATAGGATTCAGGAAAAACAATTGTTTATCGGGTGATTTGAAGACTTCACCATAAATAACGTCAACTTTATAATCGGCTGAATCCTTGAAAACATACTGAGCCTTCGACGAAAGAGTGAGTCCCAGAACAAAAATCACCATCCACAAAAAAGCAGTCGGTCTCAATGATTGTGTTATCATATAATAAAAAAGTACAATTAAACACCTATCCAGCTAAAGATAGGTCATTTGGGCATTCCTAATTAACCAAGGTCTTACCCAAAATGGGGATAGCATAAAGAAAGGATGACATTCAGTTTAAGAATAGCTATTTGCCGATTATCATTCAATCGTTTTCTTCCTTCGAAAGGGTTCATAAAGAACTCTTGTGATCAAGATGAGAATCATCAAATTGATTATCTGTCCCAAAAAAGCTGAAATATTATCTCCCCCATAACCGAAAGCGTATCCAATTATGCAGCCTGGAACAAAAAAGGTGCAAGAACCGGTGCTAGAATCAGAAAACAAATAGATCGTCGAAGGAATCCAATAGAATAATGCCAGGATCGTAGGAATGGAATAGTTCTTTAAACTCATTACAGGAAATTACTCACATAAGAATACTAAGCAAACGAATGAATATGGCCAATCTAATTTCTTCATAAAAAACCCTATCGTGGGATAGTGGGGAAAAATTAAACTAGCCGCGGATAGCATCCCCTAATATGCTGGACCAAATATACCGTTCGTCTTTTTATTGGATTTTCAGTTGTTCTCCAATTTACAATAACCCAAATGGCTTCAAGGGTTACATCAAAGAATATGATATGAAACTTGCGATGCAAGATCCCCTTATTGGTAGGCAGTCGCACTTCTGGTGCCGAAGTCAGCAGAAATTTCTACTAGGATCAAGAGAGGGGAGGGAATCTCCGAGAATTTTAGATCCTGTTGGGTTTCCAGCGATTATCAAGGAAAGCGGACCCTTCAGGAAATGGTGTTTCCAGAGGGAGTTTTCATTTCAAAAGAAAATGCACGAGTTCGAACCGGACGATTGAATTCAGTGATCTTCTGTATCCGAGACACAGTGGGGCCTCTGGAGGGAATAAAAAAAGGGGAAAACGACTTTGAGATCATTTTTCCCCGTTTGGTAGCCCCGACAGGAATCGAACCTGTATCTAAAGTTTAGGAAACTTCTATTCTATCCATTGAACTACGGGGCCAATAGAGGACTGCAAAAATAGGTTTAAGTGATCAAATGGAAAAACCATCGGGGACCTCAATGTACCTAGAACCAGAAAGTTTTTCTTGAGAGGTTTTTACTACATTTATTTCACTAATCCTATTTCGCTATGAAAAAAAGACTACTCATTCCGATTGTGTTTACCCTAACCTTGCTTTCCAGTGGATTCCTACAAGCCCAGGATACCCACATGTTTGCCGTTCGGGCTGGATGGCAGAACTCCGGAATATTCATTGACGGAGATGAATTGGGAGATCCCCATCAGGCATTCTATGCTGGTCTGTATCGCGATGATCGGATCGTACCCATGCTCTTTTGGGGTAAAGGGATCGAATATATGCAGGCGGGGTTCCGAATTGATGATGATAATAGAAGTGTTTTCCACTACATCAGTGTTCCTCTTTACCTGAAGTTCAAAGTTGGACCGGTATTCGCCCTTGGTGGGGTAGCTGGTAATTTCCGGGTCGGTCAAACCAACTGGACCAATGGCGAAAAATCCAAGGCTTCTGGAGATGATCAGATCAACTTCTTTGACATTCCTGCACATGTGGGCCTAGGGGTCACCTTCTTTAGAGTTACCGTCGAAGCTCGGTACCACTGGGGCCTGATCCCCCTCGATACCGAACCGGATATCATGAAACAATATTTCCAGTTAGGGGCGGCTGTGAATTTTTAAGCCGCCTTTTAAGTCAAAAACCTATCAACGGAATGATGTACCTTACTCAGGTAACTCATTCCGTTTTTTTATGCGTCAGATCCTCATCCTAACTTTCATTTTCCCAGCATTCATATCCATTGCTCAAAAGGACCTCACAGTCATATTACAGGAGAATGTTAAGTATCGGGCAGAAATGAACGCCGAGTTTGCTGACCCAAAAACCTCCCCCCTCGAAAAAAAGGATATCCCAAAATTTGACAGCCTCCCTTTCTTTCCGATTGACACTGCGTACTACGTGATTTCCAGACTTGAACGCATCGAAAATGGAAAGGTGTTTGAGATGCCCACTACGACCGAAAGGCGACCACAATATCGACTATATGGTGTCGCACACTTCACTCTCCAAGGTCAAGGTGTTGCCCTTCCTGTCTATCAAAATTTACGACTTCAAAAAACCCCCGGATACGAAGATTATCTTTTTGTTCCCTTTACCGACCATACCAACGGTGAAGAAACCTATGGTGGGGGAAGGTATCTCGATGTTCTCATTCCGGATGGTGATGAGTTGATCCTTGACTTCAACAAAGCCTATAATCCTCTTTGTGCTTATAGCGATCGATTCTCTTGCCCCATCCCTCCAAAAGAAAATGCGATCCAAATGAGGATCCCTGCGGGTGTACAATATGTCCCGCATCACTAGAACAAGATCAAATTGTTCCACCTTAACAATGCTTTCAGGCATCATCTACTAATTGACCGTGGCAAAGGACTTCCTTTTTACCTACCTTAAAGGAAAGATGGATTGTTCATGGCATTTGATGAATACCTGGGGGAGCGGATCCAAAGGATCTTGATACAACGGAATATCCCTTTCGAGGATAAAAGGATGATGGGAGGATTGGCATTCATGGTGGACGGAAAAATGTGCGTTGGCGTTGTTAGAGATCTGCTCATGGCTCGTGTTGGAGAGCTACAATATGACCAGGCATTAGGGTCCAAAGGAGCTAAACCCATGGACTTTACAGGTAGACCCATGAAAGGCTATGTTTTTGTTTCGCCTGATGGGGTCGATACAGAGAAGGATCTCGATCAATGGATCCAACTTTGCCTGAATTTCAATCCATTTGCTAAAGCCTCAAAGAAGAAAAAATGAAACGCACGATTCTTTCCATATTGATCCTACTTGTTTCACAGGCACATGGGCAAAATATTCTCAACCCGAGTTTTGATTCGGTTTATTTCGGAGGGATCGATAGGATCTTCCATTGGGTGACCTCCGATGGTTTCATGATGCAATCCGGGGTTACAGGCGATACCGTTCTACCTCTTCTACCCGATTCGGACTATTCTGCTCAGGGATTTCTCTTTTCAGAGATCCTTTGGTTTGGAAATCGAATTGACACCTCTCCCTACTCCCTAGCCGCCATGCAGATCGCCAATCGCCCAAGGTTCAAAAAAGTAAACGGGGATCCCTACCCTGGATTTGTCATCAATGGGGATCATCTGGTGACCGATAGTCTCGGGTACCCCGATCTAAGCAGGTGTGGTATTCCATTTTCCTATCGCCCTACAAAATTGAAAGGCTATTATTGGTTTGTAGATAGCACTCTTCTTTTGAACAACTTCGGTCGATGTGTGATCCTTTTAAAGAAATGGAACCCCCAAAAAGGGCAAAGCGACACCATCGCATTTACAGACACTTCCATTCCTTTTAACCCCCGTATGGGCCCAGAACCTTTCGAGATCCCTATTCCCTATGTTTCCAACCAAACCCCAGATACGATCATGGTCGCCTTCTTTGGGGGCGTTCATCCACAGCAACCATCTACATTCTGGTTGGATGAACTTTCTTTTGATTATTCGCCAATGGGCATGAAAGAAGAATCGGATCAGAAACTGAAATTGTATCCAAACCCAGCAAGTGATAAGGTAATCATTGAGGTCGGGTCAACCAGCATAGGCAACCTTCAGATCATTGGAACTTTGGGGCAGATCGTACACCAAGAAAAATTCCTGGAAGCGGTCATTGAATTGGACCTGACAGGAT
>JAJLJK010000038.1:0-24845 GCA_033844885.1 Bacteroidota bacterium
GAATGTCCGCAAGGCATTCGGGGTCATTACGACCCACTACAATAACATTAAGGCCCTTGCGTCGGAACTCCCGGGCACTCTAAACGGAAGCATGCAATTCAATCAAAGGAGTTTCCGGCCCGAATTCATTCTCAACGTAGGTACACCAGGAAGTTCTTACACCTTTGAGGTCGCCGAAAAGAGTGGGATCCCTAAGGAGATGATCGAAGCCGCCAAGGGGAAGCTGGATGAGCGCACCGTTTCTATGGACCGATTATTGGTCAATATCCAGGAACAGAAGCGTCAGATTAAGCGGACCCGCAACCGCACTGAAAAGGAATTGAAGCGACTCTCATCCCTTGAAAAGCAACAGGAGCATACCATTCATCAACTGGAGGACAAACTGCAGAAGTACAGTCAGGTCAATGAGGAGCAGAGCAAGGTGTTGATGTGGGGAAAGCGTTTCGAATCGTTGGTGGAGGCGTGGATGAAAGCGGACAAGAGCAAGGATCGCAAGGAAGTCATTGGTCGGTTTGTGGAGATGCTCAAAGCCAGAAGTGGTGAAAGAGGTCGGGAGATCCGCAAGGAGGAAAAGAAAATGTCCAAAAAAAGAGCGGCGCGGATCGAGGAGCTTCAGAAGCTTCCGGTCAAAGTGGGAGACACCGTCAGATTGTTGGATTCCAACCGTCTAGGGGAGGTTCTGGAGATCAAAAAGGACAAGTTCGAGATCCGCTTTGGAAATCTTCGGACATTGGTGAGCCGAGACCAATTCATCCACGCGGATCAGAAGGTTTAGGGATACGAGTCACATTTCTTTTCTCGCACGGCCGGTACCTTTGCGGCAAATTCAATTCACATGGAGATATTCGGTTATGTAGCCGCCCTGATCATTGGTCTCAGCCTGGGATTGATCGGGGGCGGGGGTTCCATATTGACAGTTCCTGTACTTGCTTATCTGTTTGGGATGGGTGCGGTAGAATCCACAGCATATTCCCTTTTCATCGTCGGTCTCACTAGTGCGGTTGGTGCGGTCTCCTTCTTTAGAAAGGGCGATGTGGTAGTCAGTACGGCCATTTGGTTCGGGGTACCTTCGATACTTGCGGTGTATGGTACCCGGAAGTGGTTGATCCCACATTTACCTCATGAGATGTTCCGGTTGGGCGACCTTTTGGTTACACGGGATCTTTTCATGATGGGGCTCTTCGCTTTTCTGATGATCTTCGCCGCTTTTTCCATGATCAGAAAGAAGAAGACTGTGAATACCGTGGGCGAGGTGCACCGGCCCAATCCCTTTGTGGTCATTCTGGAAGGGGTGATCGTGGGTACACTTACAGGTTTGGTTGGTGCGGGAGGCGGCTTTTTGATCATTCCGGCTCTGGTTCTTTTTGCCGGCCTGGACATGAAAAAGGCGGTGGGTACCTCTCTTTTGATCATTGCAGCAAAGTCACTGTTCGGCTTCACCGGGGACATTCAGAATCCCGAACTGAACATTGATTGGAGATTCCTGGCCTTTTTCTCTGTTTTGGCGATCATTGGGATCCTTGTAGGTAGCCGGCTGCAACGCTATGTAAGCTCTGAAAAATTGAAGCCGGCCTTTGGGTATTTCGTCCTTGTCATGGGCGTTTTCATCTTATTGAAGGAGACCGGTGTTCTTGGTATTTAAATTCTTTTGGAAATAAAAAAGCCCCGCATTTTGCGGGGCTTTTTTGATCTTATGGAAAGGATCAATCGAGGGTCTTCTTGACCTCCACTTCCTGGAAGGCCTCCACGATATCTCCAACTTTGATATCGTTGAAATTCTGAATGTTAAGACCACATTCGTAGCCTTTTTGAACTTCCTTGACATCATCCTTGAAACGTTTCAGTGAACCGAGTTCGCCGGTGTAGATCACAACGCCATCACGGATCACCCGTACACGGTTGTTCCTGTTGATGGTGCCATCGATGACCATACAACCAGCAATGGTTCCCACCTTGGAGATCTTGAAGGTTTCGCGGATCTCTGCTGATCCGACCACCTCTTCTTTGAGGTCGGGGCTGAGCATACCTTCCATTGCATCCCTGATCTCGTTGATGGCATCGTAGATGATGCTATAAAGACGGATGTCCACATGTTCCTTTTCTGCCAATTTCCTTGCCGATGCTGAGGGGCGTACCTGGAATCCGACCACGATGGCATCCGAAGCAGCAGCGAGGAGAATATCACTATCCGTGATCTGCCCAACGGCTTTGTGGACGATCTTGACCTGGATCGAATCGGTAGAGAGTTTCTGAAGAGAATCGCTCAGAGCTTCGATGGAGCCATCCACATCACCCTTGAGGATGATGTTGAGTTCCTGGAAGTCTCCCACTGCGAGTCGACGACCGATCTCCTCAAGGGTAAGGTTCTTCTGCGAACGAACACTCTGTTCGCGCTGAAGCTGTTGACGCTTACTTGCGATCTGCTTGGCTTCGCGCTCGTCATCCATTCCTTGGAAAGTATCCCCCGCTTGAGGGGCGCCATCCAATCCGAGCATGGAGACAGGAGTAGAGGGGCCGGCCTCATTGACGCGGTGTCCTCGTTCATCAAGAAGCGCACGGACCTTACCGCTATATTGTCCTGCCAGAATGTAATCACCCACCTTAAGTGTTCCGTTCTGAACCAGGATGGTGGAAACATAACCACGACCCTTGTCAAGACTGGCTTCGATGATGGTACCGCTGGCATTTCTTTTTGGATTGGCCTTGAGTTCGAGGATCTCAGCTTCGAGAAGCACCTTCTCCAGCAATTCCTGAACGCCATCCCCGGTCTTGGCACTGATCTCCTGAGATTGGATCTTACCACCCCAGTCCTCCACCAATAGGTTCATTCCTGCCAATTGCTCTCGGATCTTATCCGGATTGGCTCCGGCTTTATCCACCTTGTTCAGGGCAAACACGATAGGTACACCGGCTGCCTGTGCGTGGGAGATGGCTTCTTTGGTCTGGGGCATGACCGCGTCATCTGCCGCGACCACGATAATGGCCACGTCGGTGACCTGCGCACCACGAGCACGCATGGCGGTAAACGCCTCGTGACCCGGAGTATCGAGGAATGCGATCCTCTGTCCACCTTCGAGTTGAACTGAGTAGGCTCCTATATGCTGAGTGATCCCTCCGGCCTCACCGGCGATCACATTAGCTTTCCGCACGTAGTCGAGCAAAGAGGTCTTACCGTGGTCAACGTGTCCCATGACCGTGACGATCGGGGCACGTGGTTCGAGATCCTCTTCAGAATCTTCAGCCGTCTCCAGGGTCTCTGTGATCTCAGAGTCCACAAAGTCCACCTTATATCCGAATTCTTCTGCTACCATTTCGAGGGTCTCGGCATCGAGACGCTGGTTCATGGTAACCATCATTCCGAGTCCCATCAATGAGGCAATGATCTTGTTGACGGGAGTATCCATCATGTTGGCGAGATCGGTAACGGTCACGAACTCGGTGAGTTTGAGGGTCTTCTTATCCTCCTCACGCATCATTTCGTCCATGGCCTCCTGATCGCGGCGTTCAATACGCTTCTCTCGACGGAGCTTGGATGACTTGGATTTTTTGGATCCTGTGAGTTTCTCAAGGGTCTCCTTGATCTGCTTTTGGATCTCTTCCTCAGTCAATTCAGGTTTTGGATCCCTTCCACGACCCTTCGTTGCGGGTTTACCTTTCTTTCCAGGACCTCCTTGTTGTCCACCAGGACCGTCAGGGCGGATGCGTTTGCGCTTGCGTTTACGACCGCCTTCATCCGGCTTTTCGGATGAGCTGGCCACTTTTTTCTTGGGCTTTTCGAACTTCGAAAGGTCGATCTTTTCTCCGGTGAGCCTGGGCCCCTGAAGTTTCACGAACTTGGTCTCGATCCGACCGTCATCCGGTTTGTCTTCCTTGGCTGGCTCTTCTTTGGCTTCGGGTTTTGGTTCTTCAGCCTTTTCCTCTTTCTTCTCGTCCGTCTTTTTGGACTCCTTCTCGGCCTTTTCTTTTTCTGCCTTTTCTTTGGCTTTAGCTTCTTCTTCAGCCTTTTTCTTGGCTTCAGCCTGAACCTTTTCTTCCTCAGCCTTGGCTTTTTCGGCTTCTTCCTTGGCCAGCTTTTTCTTTTTGGCGTCGTCGAGGTCGATCTTTCCCTGGATCTTCAGTCCGGATACCTTTTGGGCTCTTCCCTTGATCACACCGGAATCTTCCTCTTTCTCCTTTTCCTCGACAGGTTGAGGCTCTTCCTTGGCGACAGGGGCCTTCTCTTCGACAACCTCTTCCGTCTTGGGTTCTTCGGGTTCCGCTACCGGTTCCTTTTCAACCTTTTCTTCCTTGACCTTAGGAGCCTCTTCCTGAGCAGCAACAGGAGTCTCCTCGGTTTTCTCTTCCGCAACAGGGGATTCGGCCTCGTCCTCCGCTTCCTGGGTCGCCTTGGGAACATCCTTGCGGAGTGCTTCCTTCTCGGCCTTGATCATTTCCTTTTCCTCACGTTTGAGGAGCGAGACCTGTTCGGAGGCCTCCTTCTTGGACTTGTCAGCCGCAAAAGCTCCCAACAAAAGATCGTGCTGCTCGTCGTCGATCTTCGTGTTTGGATTGCGAACCACTTCATGGCCTTTTTCAGCCAGGAATTCGACGGCTCGATCCAACGAGATGTTGAGTTCTTTGATGATTTTACTTAAACGGGTACTTGCCATATGGTCTGTTTGCGGTTTTACCGGGAACTCCGGCAAAATTTAGTCTTCAAACTCTGATTTCAAAATATTGCGCACTTCCTGGATGGTTTCTTCCTCGAGGTCGGTCCGGCTAACCAATTCTTCGATGGAGAGTTCCAGTACGCTCTTGGCGGTATCACAACCGATCGCTTTGAGCTCTGCCAGGATCCAGTCATCGATCTCATCTGCGAATTCGGTCAATTCGACATCTTCGTCAGAATCTTCATCATCGCGGTAAACATCGATCTCATAACCGGTGAGCTTTCCGGCGAGGCGGATATTATGTCCTCCCTTACCGATCGCCAGTGAAACCTGGTCGGGTTTGAGGAACACATCAGCTCGCATTCCCTCTTCATTGAGATTCATGCTCGTGATCTTAGCAGGGCTAAGCGCACGTTGAATGAAGAGTTGTGTATTGTTGGTGTAATTGATCACATCGATGTTCTCATTGCGAAGCTCACGCACGATACCATGGATCCTCGAACCTTTCATTCCGACACATGCACCCACGGGGTCGATCCGATCGTCGTAAGACTCTACCGCTACCTTGGCCTTTTCGCCCGGAACACGAACCACCTTGCGAACGGTGATCAGTCCATCGAATACCTCTGGGATCTCCTGTTCAAAGAGTTTCTCCAGGAACTTCTCTGCCGTTCTGGAAAGGATCACCACGGGTTTGTTTCCACGGAAATCCACACGGTGAACCACCGCCCGGACAGTATCTCCCTTGCGGAAGAAATCACTGGGGATGAGTTGATCCTTTGGAAGGATCAGTTCGTTCTGCTCATCATCATAGATGATCAACTCACGATGACGCACGTGGTGTACCTCGCCGGCGATGATCTCACCTTCAAGGTCCTTGTATCTCTTGAAAAGTTCAGCGTTGTCGTGCTCCTGGATCCTTGAGATCAGGTTTTGACGGAAGGCAAGGACAAATCGACGACCCAGATCGATGATCTTGATCTCTTCTGTCACTTCTTCACCTACCTCAAAGTCATCCTCGATCTTGAGGGCTTCCTTCAACTCGATCTCAGCGTTGGGATCCTCGACCTCTCCGTCGGGAACAATGATCCGGTTCCTCCAGATCTCAAGGTCTCCCTTGTCTGGATTCACGATGATATCGAAGTTCTCATCCGAACCGAACTTTTTCTTCAATTGGTTTCGGAAAGCATCTTCAATAAATGCCATCAGGGTTACACGGTCGATGTTCTTCTCGTCCTTGAACTCTGAAAAGGATTCAATGATGGCCTGATTTTCCATTTGTCACGGAATTAAAATGTGATCTCCAATTTTGTTTCCAATATATCTTCCATCGCAACGGCATATCTCTCCGTTACGGTCATTTTTCCTTTTCCGGTCTCTTTCTTTACCCGCTTGGTTTCCTCGAGGGTGATCGATTCCGGTGTCGCCTCCACCAGAATGCCGGAGAGCCTATCACCATCTTTCTTCTTGACGGTCACGGTCCTTCCGATATTCTTGACGTACTGGCGAAAAACCTTGAATGGTTTGTCGAGTCCGGGAGAACTTACCTCCAGGGCAAAGTCCTCAGCTTCCCTGTCAAGGGATGATTCTATGGCGCGACTGATCTTTCGAAGCGCAGAAAGATCTACCCCCGAATCCCGGTCAACAAAGACCCGAATTCGGTTATCTTCACTCAAAGTGAGCTCGACCAGGAAAGCGTTTTCCTCCTTAAGTGTCTCTTCTACAGTCTCTTGAAGCTTCGATGCGTCCATAACCGGTAATAAAAGAGGGGACTCGTGGTCCCCTCTGACAGGCTATTCAATTTTGCCGCAAATATACGTTGATTCTTACGGATGTGCAAGAATCTCGTTCTCAAGCCATTTCCTTGTGATCGCAGGAAGCATCTCTGCGGCTCTACCCCGGATTTGATGGGCGTTCGGAAATGAACTCAGGTCGAGGTCTCCGGGGTCGATGGCAAGGATAGGGGTCCCGGGTGGAACATCATAAAGCAAACCCGCTGCCGGGTAAACATTCAGAGAGCTTCCGATGACGAGGAAAAGGTCTGCCTTGCGAACCCAATCCATGGCTGGGAGCATCATTGGGACCTCCTCCCCGAACCAAACCACATGAGGGCGAAGACGGCTTCCAAGTTCACAAACATCTTCCGGCCGAACCTCCCAACCGTCCCATTCGTAAACCAGATCCGGTCGAATCGAACTCCTGACCTTTCTCAATTCTCCGTGAAGATGGAGGACCTTGCTGGATCCGGCACGTTCGTGGAGATCATCGATATTCTGTGTGATCACCCTGACGTCGAACTTCTTTTCTAGTTGGGATATTGCCTTGTGGGCCGCATTGGGTTCAGCTTCCAGCAATTGTTTCCGGCGCATGTTGTAGAACCGGGTCACCATGTCCGGATTCCGATCCCAGGCTTCGGGTGTGGCTACATCGTAAACATTGTATTCCTCCCAAAGTCCGCCGTGATCCCGAAAGGTCTTCAGACCGCTGTCGGCACTCATCCCGGCTCCCGAAAAGACCACAAGTGTTTGCCTCATTCCATTAAAATAAGAACCCCGCCATGGCGGGGTGTAAGAGTCTCAATCTTCTTCGAAATCCTCATTGGGATCAGGGGTGACATCATCCCCCTCATCCGTGGTTTCGAAATCTTCCGTATCCTCATCTTCCTCCAGAAAGTCCTCTACTTTCTTTTGGAGTTGAACACTCACCTTGAAGAGGTATTTGGTGTCATCCGTTTCGAGCGGGATCGCATAGACGGTCTCGCCTTTGGAGTTCACGAACTTGATGTAATCATCCTCCTCAAATCCGTATGGATATGCCTCACTCAACAGCTCCAATTGTGGCTGGGTGATGTTCTTGTAGTCAACGATCACTCGCTTCTTGTCCATGGTCAATTCGGGGTAACATTACCAGTTAAGTATCCACGCAAATATAAGTGGGGCAACGATTGTTGCATCCGACTCCACAATAAATTTTGGAGTATCGATATCCAGCTTTCCCCAAGTGATTTTTTCGTTGGGTACAGCCCCTGAGTATGAGCCATATGAGGTGGTCGAATCCGAGATCTGGCAGAAGTAGCTCCAGAAGGGAATATCCTCCATCTCCAGGTCCTGATATAGCATCGGAACCACACATATGGGAAAATCACCAGCGATACCTCCTCCGATCTGGAAGAATCCTACTCCTTTTCCGGTGCTGTTCTTCACATACCAATCGGCCAGCCACATCATATATTCGATCCCACTCTTCATGGTCGAGGCCTTCAGCTCTCCTTTAATGCAGTAGCTGGCAAAAATGTTCCCCATAGTGCTGTCTTCCCATCCGGGCACAATGATCGGAAGGTTCTTCTCGGCGGCAGCCAACATCCAGCTGTTCTTTGGATCGATCTCGTAGTATTGCTCCAATTCCCCGGATAGGAGCATCTGATACATATATTCATGCGGAAAGTATCGCTCTCCCTTTTCCTCTGCATCACTCCACTTTTGATGAATGTGACTTTGAAGGCGTCGGAAGGCCTCCTCTTCGGGGATGCAGGTATCGGTAACTCGATTCAACCCGCTATCCAGAAGCTCCCTTTCCTCTTTCGGAGTGAGATCCCTGTAATTGGGAACGCGCTTGTAATGTGAATGTGCCACCAGGTTCATGAGGTCCTCCTCGAGGTTGGCACCAGTACAGCTGATGATATCGACTTTGTCCTGACGGATCATTTCGGCCAGACTGATCCCCAGCTCGGCAGTACTCATGGCTCCCGCAAGGGTGATCATCATCTTTCCACCTTCGGCAAGGTGTTTCTCGTATCCTTTGGCCGCATCCATTAACGCAGCTGCATTGAAATGGCGGTAGTGATGTTCAATGAAACGGGAGATGGAATTTCTTTCTGTGGACATATCGTGTTCGTTTTCGCTTCTGAAGATCAATATCCCAGGATCTTCATCATTGATTTATAACTCTGTTCCTTGGCAAATAGACGAGTGCGAATATCGCCGTTCTCATCCCTTTCGATCACTACGTGTTTGGGTGCTGGGATCAGGCAGTGCTGAATGCCCCCAAATCCAGCCAGGGATTCCTGGTAGGCCCCTGTGTTGAAGAACCCGATATATTGCGGGTCCTCGTCCATTAGTTTGGGAAGGAATATGGCATTGCTGTGCTGCTCGGAGTTGTAGTAATCATCCGAATCGCAGGTGAGTCCACCCAATAGGACGCGTTCGTATTCCCGGTCCCAATTGTTGATCGCCAACATGATGAACCTTTTGTTGATGGCCCAGGCATCTGGAAGGGTGGTCATGAAACTTCCGTCGATCATATCCCATCGCTCCCGATCGTTCTGTCTTTTCTGACCCATGATCGAGAAGAAGGTGGCACCGCTTTCACCGACGGTGAAACTTCCGAATTCCGAAAAGATATGAGGTTCAGGAATCCCTTCCTGATTGCACATGGTCTTTACCTGACGGATGATCTCCTCTGCCATGTAGGCATAGTCGAAATCATAGGCAAGGCTGTTCTTGATGGGGAATCCGCCACCGATGTTCAAGGAGTCAAGGGTGGGGCAGATCTTTTTGAGTTCGATATAGACCCTGACACATTTCGCCAATTCATTCCAGTAATAGGCGGTGTCATGGATCCCTGTATTGATGAAGAAGTGAAGCATTTTCAGCTCGACCTTCTTATTGTCTTTGAGCTTTTCCTTGTAGAAAGGGACGATGTCCTTATAGCCGATCCCCAGCCTCGAGGTGTAGAATTCAAACTTGGGCTCTTCTTCCGCTGCGATCCGTATGCCTACCTTGACCGGTCTGGTGACCAGCGCACTGAGTTGATCCACTTCCCGTTTGTTGTCCATGACAGGAATCACATTCTCATAACCGGTCTCGATCAATCGAGCGATGTTTTCAACGTATTGGGGACGCTTGAAGCCATTGCAAACGATATAGTTGGATTTCTTGATCAAACCCTGCTCCAAAAGCGTCTCGACAATATTGATGTCAAAGGCGGATGAGGTCTCGATATGGATGTCATTCTTGAGCGCCTCTTCCAATACGAATTGGAAATGGGAGCTCTTGGTGCAATAGCAGTAATGATAGTCGCCCTCATAATCCACCTTGGCCATGGCAACATTGAACATCCTCTTTGCCTTTTGGATCTGCTGGCTGATCTTGGGGAGATAGGAGATCTTGAGTGGAGTTCCGTATTGCTTGATGATGTCCATCAAGTAGATGCCATTCCAGGTAAGGGTGTTGTCCTCCTCAACGGTGAACTCCTCCTGAGGCCAGTCAAATGTTTGATCTATTAGATCCAGATACTTGTTTCTCACTTGAACTAAGTCGTTTAAAAGCGCGGCGAAAATATCATCTAAGTTGATTGGATGATCATTTCCTGAATGAAAAAAACAGGTTAAATCTTTGTTTCGTCGTCTTTTAAGTTAAAAATCAATGGTTTTGAACTTTTTCAAGGTATCAATTTGTGACTGGATAACAAAAAAAGCCCAGAAGTAACTGAGTCACCTTTGGGCTTTTTGGATCAAGTAAATGATTCGGGGTCAATGTTGTTTATTCGTCAGGACCATCGAAAGTGAAACGAAAGATATCATCTATGTTATCCAATGTAGGGTCAATGGAGATGAGATCATTCAATAGACCGTCTTTCAGGCCATATACCCAGCCGTGGATCTTGGGGCCCTGGCGTTTCTTCCATGCCTTTTGGACGATGGAGGTTTTGGTCAGTTCATGACATTGTTCGATCACATTCAGTTCGACCAATCGGTCCTGACGTGCTTTGTTATCCTCGATGGATTCCAATTCGTCCTGATGTAGACGGTAGACCTCCTTGATCCGACGAAGCCATTTATTGATGAGACCGAAACTCTGATGTCCCATTGCAGCCTGTACTCCACCGCAGCCATAATGACCACAGACAATGATGTGTTTCACCTCGAGGACATTCACCGCATATTGCAGGACGCTCAGAAGGTTGAGGTCGGTGGGAACCACGAGGTTGGCAATGTTTCGCTGGACAAAGATCTCTCCGGGGTGGGTCCCGGTGATCTCATTGGCCGGCACACGACTGTCCGAACAACCGATCCAAAGAAATCTTGGTGATTGCTGATCCGAAAGTCGGCTGAAGAACTTTTCGTCGTGTTGACGCATTTCTTCGGACCATGCCTTATTCTGTAATAGGAGTTTTTCGTATTCGTTCATGGTCTATAGATTAGAGAATCCTTCAAATGTAAGGGTGATGTTCTTGGATTGAGCGTTTTCTCGAAAGTCCATCAGTACATCCCGGATATCATCGTCGATGAATTTAGCCTTCTGCCCATTGATGAGAACATAGGAGCCTTCTGGGATCTTCGAGAGTTTATCGATCAGGACCGCCTTGTTGAGAAAGGAGACATCCTTCAATAGTTTGATCATGTAATGGCCATTCCTTTCGGTGATGTTGACCGCACTTCTGTAATTGGACCGAATGATGAATGCAAATCCCACGACCATTCCAATGGTAATTCCGATCAAAAGATCGGTGAGGAGTATGGCCAGGATGGTGATAATGAATGGCAGGAATTGATTCCACCCCTTTGCATACATGGATCTGAACAGGGAAGGTTTGGTCAATTTATATCCAACGAAGAACAAAACGGCCGCAAGACAGGAGTAGGGGATCTTGTTCAGGATCTGGGGAATGGCCAGGACGAGGGCCAACAAGAGGAATCCATGCAAAATAGCTGACATCTTGGTCTTTGCCCCGGTGGCGATATTCGCAGAGCTTCGAACGATCACTGCCGTTACGGGGAGTCCACCGATAAATCCACTGACCATGTTTCCGATCCCCTGTGCGCGAAGCTCCTTGCTGGCCGGGGTGATCCTTCGGTCAGGGTCCAGTTTGTCCGCCGCTTCAATACTCAATAGGGTTTCAATACTGGCCACGATGGCCAAAGTGAGGGCGGTGATCCAAAATCCCTGCGTTCCGATGGCCGAAAAATTGGGGAAGGTGATCAGGGTGGAAAGATCGCCCCATGAGTCGGTGACCGGAATGTTGACCAGGTGCTCAGAACTCACTGCCAGGTCAGGGGCAACCAAAATGAATAGCTCGTTCAATCCCACACCTGCGATCACAGCGACCAATGCACCCGGAATCTTAGAGAGGGGTTTGATCCTTTGGATCAAGGAGGATTCGAACAAAAGTATGATGGAAAGAGATATCGCACAGATGATCATCGCTCCAGGAGAGAGGTGATTCAAGGCATTTAAGATCTCGGAGAAGGTGTTCTCCTGGTCGGGTTGGATGAAGCTTTGATCTCCTTCCGGATCGGCGTCATATCCCAGTGCGTGGGGGATCTGCTTTAAGATGAGGATCAATCCGATCGCTGCCAGCATCCCACGGATGACGGCGGTCGGGAAATAATAACCGATCACCCCCGCCTTAAGGATCCCGAGGATCAACTGAAAGACCCCAGCAACTACTACGGTCGCCAGAAAGAGATCGAATGCACCCATGTCCGAGATCGCATTGAGAACGATCACGGTCAGACCGGCAGCAGGACCACTGACACTCACATGCGATCCGCTCAAAGAGCCTACGATAATGCCTCCCACGATCCCCGCGATCAATCCTGAGAACAAGGGGGCACCCGATGCCAAAGCGATTCCCAGGCAGAGGGGAAGTGCCACAAGAAAGACGACGATCGACGCAGGAATATCTCTTGAAAGGTGAGCGGTCAGGTTCATGAAGGTAATGGGTGTCTCGGTGCGGTTTGGATGACAGGTAATTGGACGAAGATAGTAACTACTGCATTGACCCCGATGAAAGTGCCCTTCTCAATCAGTGAACATATGATGCACATCACTTTTAATCAGTACCTTTGCCGCCTCAAAAAAATTGCATGAAGCTCGACTTCGAGGAAAAGGACTTGGATAAGATCATCATGGTGGGCGACCGGGTATTGATCCGGCCCCGTTCACCACAGGATCGAACCGCTTCTGGTCTTTACCTTCCCCCGACTGTAACGGAGAAGGAAAAGGTTCGAAGTGGCTATGTCATGAAGGTCGGGCCCGGATACCCTATCCCTGCCATATCGGAATCTGAGGAGCCCTGGAGGGATCCTTCTGATGAGGTGAAGTACGTTCCTCTTCAACCCAAAGAAGGGGACCTGGCGGTCTTCATTCAAACCAATGCCTGGGAGATCGAATTCAATCAAGAGAAGTTTTTCATTGTCCCTCAATCGGCCATTCTCCTCCTTGTCAGGGATGAGGAGATCTTCCGGTAAGTTATCACCCAATCATGAACAATATTCGCAACATCGCCATCATCGCGCACGTCGACCATGGCAAGACCACCCTCGTAGACAAGATCCTTCATTTCTGCCAGTTGTTTCGGGACAACCAGCAGGCCGGAGAACTCATTTTGGACAACAATGACCTCGAACGCGAACGTGGGATCACCATCCTTTCCAAGAACGTCTCGGTCATGTACAAGGACACCAAGATCAATATCATCGACACTCCTGGTCACGCCGACTTTGGGGGAGAGGTAGAGCGTGTTCTCAACATGGCAGATGGGGTTCTCCTTTTGGTGGATGCCTTTGAAGGCCCCATGCCTCAGACCCGATTCGTGCTTCAAAAAGCCCTTCAGCTTGGTCTTCGCCCCATTGTGGTAGTGAACAAGGTCGACAAACCGAACTGTGACCCCGATGGTGCACATGAGGCGGTCTTCGACCTGATGTTCCAACTCGATGCCACCGAGGAGCAGCTGGATTTCCCTACTCTTTACGGCTCTGCCAAGCACAACTGGATGAGCACCGATTGGAGATCCCAAACGGATTCCATTGAACCTCTTCTTCAGGCGGTCGTGGAGCATGTTCCTCCACCGCAGGTCTCAGAGGGACCTTTGCAAATGCTTGTCACCAGTATCGATTATTCCAATTACACCGGAAGGATGGCCATTGGCCGCGTCACACGTGGTGAGATCCTCGAGAACAGCAATGTGACCCTGATCAAACGCGACGGAAACAAAGTGAGAAGCCGTGTGAAGGAGGTCTTCACTTTTGACGGTCTTGGACGGAAGAAAGTGGAAAAGGTGGGAGCCGGTGATATCTGTGCGATCAATGGAGTAGAGGGATTCGAGATCGGTGATACCATCGCTGATGCAGAAACCGCCGAAGCCCTGCCGACCATTGCCATTGATGAACCGACCATGAGCATGCTCTTCACCATCAATGATTCTCCCTTCTTCGGAAAAGAAGGAAAGTTCGTGACCTCTCGACACTTGCGTGAGCGTCTGATGAAAGAAACCGAAAAGAACCTCGCTCTTAGGGTTGAGCAAGCGGATTCAGCAGATTCCTTCAAGGTCTTTGGTCGGGGTGTTCTTCACCTATCCATCTTGATCGAGACCATGCGTCGTGAAGGTTATGAATTGCAGATCGGTCAGCCTCAGGTCATCCTCAAGGAGATCGATGGAGTGAAATGTGAGCCGGTCGAAGAACTCACTATAGACATTCCCGAGCCGGTTTCCGGCAAAGCTGTCGAAATGGTCACCCTTCGAAAGGGTGAATTGGTCAACATGGCTCCTAAGGGGGATCGAATGATCCTCGAGTTCAAAGTTCCTTCACGAGGATTGATCGGTCTTCGAAATAACCTTCTGACCCTTTCCGCAGGTGAGGCCATCATGAACCATCGATTCGTTGCTTTCGAGCCATTCAAGGGAGAGATCCCTGGACGCCAGCTTGGGTCCCTTATCAGTATGGAAAAGGGGACGGCCATTGCGTACTCCATTGACCGTCTTCAGGATCGCGGAAAGTTCTTCATCGCACCTCAGGAAGATATCTATAATGGTCAGGTGATCGGTGAACATAGCCGTCCCGGCGACCTGGTGATCAATGTGACCAAGACCAAAAAGCTCACCAATGTTCGAGCAGCCGGTAGCGATGATAAAGTACGTATCGCTCCTCCTATTCGACATTCACTGGAAGAGGCTTTGGAATATATTCAGGCGGATGAGTATGTGGAGGTGACTCCACAATCGATTCGGATCAGAAAGATCTATCTCGACGAAAATGAAAGGAAACGTCAGGCAGCAAATCTCGCCTGATCAATCATAGACATTGCCGATACGAACCAGGGCGGAAGTATCCTCTAAACGGATCTTCCGTCCGTTCAAGGCAATGTGACCTTCCTGCTTGAATTCGGATAAAAGACGGATCACGCTTTCTGTAGCGGTGCCGACCATGTTGGCGATCTCTTCCCTAGTCAGTGGAACATTCAGGTTGCCATCAGGGTCATTGCCAAAGGTGTGGTGAAGCAACAACAGAACCTCTGCCAGCCTTTCACGTACGGTTTTCTGAGCAAGATTGGTGATCAGTCGCCCCGCTTCCCCGAGTTCGTGGCAAGCCATCTTCATCAGGTGAAGAGAGAACTTAGGGTTTTCTTCAATCAGGGAAAAGAGAGCGTTCTTGGGGATGAAGCAGGCATGAAGATCATCCAATGCGGCCACTGAAGCCGAAATGGTCTCTCCACTTAATAAGGAACGATAGCCGATCAGATCTCCATCCTTTGCAAATCGGATGATCTGTTCCTTGCCGCCACTTCCCAATTTGAAGAGCTTGGCTTTTCCGTGGTGAATGCAGTAGACCCCATGCGGGCGGGAACCTTCCTGTATCAGGATCTGGCCTTTCTTGAAAAAGACGCAGGACTTTTGTTCGGAGATCTCGGTTATCTCATCAGGAGTGAGATCCCTAAAGGCAGATCCTAGGAGGTTGCCGCATAGATTACAACTGGTGACCGTGGGTTGCGACATGGGAAATGTGAACTTTGTGACAAATGTAAAATTTTACCTGCATCTCGAATCTACAAAATATGTGATAATTATCATACTTTTTGGATTCATCCTCGGCCATTTTTGCGCTCCATGAAAACAGAGACCACGACAAAGACCACCTGCTACCACTGCGGATCGCCATGTGAAGAGGAGGTCGTTCGGTTTGATGACCGATCATTCTGCTGTCATGGTTGTGCCTCTGTCTATGAGATCCTGTCGAGTAACCGGATGGATCAATATTATGATCTGAATCAAGCACCGGGTGCTTCCCGAAAGGGAAAGAAGCGTCGGGATTTTTCCTATCTGGATGGTGAGAAGGTGCGCGATAAGGTGCTGGAATTCTCCGATAATGGCATATCGGTGGTTCGTCTTTTCCTGCCAGCGATCCATTGCTCCAGTTGCATCTGGTTGCTCGAGAATCTTCCAAAATTGAAAAAGGGATTCATCGCTGTGAAGGTGAATTTTCCGAAACGGCAGGCCCGGATCAGCTTTCACCATGATGAGATCAGCTTGAAGGAAGTGGCCGAATGGCTGGATGCCATTGGATACACACCACATATCAGTCTGGATGATCAAAAGAAAGGCCCCGTTGGCCAGGATCGATCCTTGATCAAGCGCTTGGCCGTGGCTGGATTTTCCTTTGGAAACATCATGTTGATGGCCCTTCCGGAGTACTTCGATTATGACGATCCGTCGTTACAGACCTTCCTTCCCTTTTTCAGATGGATGATGTTGGCCCTTGCCATTCCGGTGGCCTTTTACTCGGGCTGGGGGTATTTCGAGTCAGCCATCAAGGGGTTGAGGCATCGTTTCATCAATATAGATGTCCCCATCGCCCTCGGGATCCTCACCCTTTTTGGGCGAAGTGCATACGAAGTGATCTCCGGCATAGGATCGGGATATTTCGACAGTCTGGCCGGTCTCCTTTTCTTTCTTCTCCTCGGAAAGTGGTTTCAAAGAAAGACCTATGATGCTCTTTCTTTTGAACGCGATTACCGAAGCTATTTCCCTGTGGCGGTAACTCGCCTCGGCAAGATCGAGGAAAGTGTACCTGTGAATGACCTACGAACCGGCGACCGGATCCTGATCCGAAATGAAGAATTGGTTCCGGCCGATGCCGTTCTTATCCGCGGAAGCGCCAGAGTGGATAATTCGTTTGTGACCGGCGAGTCGGCACCCGTATCCAAGGAGGTGGGTGATATGATCTATGCAGGTGGAAGGCAGGTAGGCGAGGCGATCGAGCTTGAGGTGATCAAACCGGTGGATCAGAGTTACCTGACCCAACTTTGGAACAACGATGCATTCCATGAGGACAAGGCCTTTCATTTTAAGAATCTCACGGATCGGATCAGTCAGGCCTTTACCTTGATCGTCCTGGGGTTGGCTACCCTTGCAGCGCTGTATTGGCTGGCCACAGACCCCGGTAAGGCAGCCAATGTGTTCACGGCCATCCTTATCGTGGCCTGTCCATGTGCACTTGCCCTGGCTGCGCCATTTACCCTTGGCAACGCACTTCGGATCTATGGAAAGGTGGGCTTTTTCGCTAAATCAGTGGATACGATCGAACAACTGGCACAGGTAGATGAACTTGTATTTGACAAGACCGGAACTCTGACCCGAAGTACAGGGAATCACGTTCTGTGGTCTGGGATTTCCCTTTCGGGTGATATCACGATGGCCATAAAGGGAGCTGCGCGACAGTCCAATCATCCCTTAAGTCGGATCATTTACAGCGAGATCAGGGGCGTGGAATCCAAGGAACCGGATTCATTTGTGGAATTTCCCGGTAAGGGGACCGAATCCCGATTCGGGGATCATGTTCTGAAGATGGGGTCCTCTTCTTTCCTGGGAGTACAGGGAATACAGAATGGTGCCACCGTCGTTCATGTCTCCTGGGACGGTGAGTACTTGGGGATGTTTCGGATGGAAAGTCCCTACCGGTCGCGGTGGGAACCGGTGATCCGGGAATTGGGACAATCGTTTCCTTTGGCAATTCTGTCGGGAGATAATGCAGGTGAGAAGGCCCGATTGGCGTCCGTATTCCCTGATGGATCGACCCTTCTTTTTGAGCAGAAACCCGAGGATAAACTTCAATACATTCAACGTCGGCAAAAGAGTGGTAAGCAGGTCATGATGATGGGTGATGGCTTGAACGATGCCGGTGCTTTGAAACAAAGCGATGTCGGCATCAGCCTCAGTGAGGATGTCAACAGTTTCAGCCCGGCCTGTGACATCATAATGGATGCGGAAAGGTTCGATCGATTGCCAGTGTTCCTTCGCTTTTCCAGAAGGTGTGTATCGACTATCAAATGGGCTTTCGGGCTGAGCTTTGCCTATAATTTGGTCGGATTGAGCTTTGCGGCTGCCGGGCTGCTCAGCCCTGTGATATCGGCCATTCTCATGCCTTTGAGCAGCGTATCCATGGTGCTCTTTGTGACATTGGCCACCAATATCATCGCCCGAAAGGAAGGGATCTTAAATTAGGCAAGCAGGCTTTTGACCTTCATGCTCATTTCCTTTCCATCTGCGCGACCCGCCAGTCTCTTGGAAGCGACACCCATGACCTTGCCCATATCAGAAGGACCTGAAGCTCCTACCTCCTCGATGATGGAACGCAACTCGGCTTCAAGCTCCTCGGAAGTAAGGGGTTGAGGGAGAAATGTTTCGATAACATGAAGTTGCAATCGTTCTTCCTCTGCCAGATCCTGACGTCCTTGTTGATCATAAAGCTCCATGGATTCCTGGCGTTGCTTCTTAAGCCTTTGCAAGATCTTCAGTTCCTCCTCTTCGGTAAGTGTAGCGTCCTTTCCCTTGTCGGTCTTGGCCAACATTATGGCGGACTTAATGCCACGAAGGGCTTCAAGAGTAGCCTTGTCCTTATTCTTCATGGCCGCTTTCATCTGTTCGGCCAGATCGTTATCCAATCCCATAGTCATTCATTTTCCACAAAGGTAAACAAGCAAGGTGGGTGCTCCACCCAAAAATGAAAAAGGCGACCCCATTTCTGAGATCGCCTTTTCACGAGCATTTACACTCTCCCTAATCTACATTGTCATGAAGGAAGGAATTGTTCGATCTCAACTGCGGTTCGTCGTCATCCGAAAGGGTCATTCGTGAAACTTTGGACTGACTGCTGGCCTTGGATTGATCCAATTCGATCCCCATCCGCTTATAGGCGGGAATATTCTCTGAATCCTGAATGTTATTCTGCAAATGCTTGAAGTTGTGTTGGAAAGCCTTTAGACGTTCCATTCTCTCTTCTGCACGCCTTTTCATTGACTCGTTGATGGGTTGGTCAAAGGCATCTCCCTGGGAAGCACCCTGCTGATGTTCTTCTGCCCGTGGCTTTTCCTTGACAAACATCTTCAAAGAGTCATCCTCTTCCTCCACATCGGGTTGGTTGGAAGATGGGGTGGGTGAGGAGGGTGTCTGCCGTGAAGCTTCCCGTCGTTCGCGGTTTTCCCTGGCTTTGTTTCCCATCAGTTGTTCTTCGAGTTGATCCAGATCCTCCAGGCTATAGCGCTTGATAGGTTCTTCGACCGGCTCGTTTTTGACCATAGGAGGCTCAGGGGTCTCCTCCTGATTTGGCATCTCTTCCTCCATATCAGCCATGGGCTCTTCTGAGGGTTCTTCCTGGTCGAGAGTAAAAGTGCTCTCGATCGGAAGTTCAAAGGGGTCAGTTGTTTCCTCGGCCGAGTCGGAGATCTCCTCCTCGGTCACGGAGTCAGGTTCTTCATCTTCCAGATCAAAGATCAGGAATTCGGGTTCGTGGGCCTGACCCCCTTTGTCCTCCTTGATTGCCTGGGGCTCCTCCGGGTCGGGGGCGTCCTCTTTTTGCGGCTGTGGTTCTTCAAATAGGTTGGGCTGATAGGTCTTTTTACGCTCTTCTCTTTCCGGGGTCTCTGAGGTAGGCTTGACCTCATTGAGAGGTTTTTCGTAGACCTCCACATTGACCGGTTGTTCCGGTTCGAGAGGATGGACGATGCGTTGGGGCTCCTTATTGATCACCTTGACCTGTTGATCGGCTGGAAAACCCGTGGCAATGATGGTCACAGCGATCTTGTTGGCCAATTCATCATCTTGTCCGATACCCATGATGACGTTGGCATCTCCCCCTGCTTCGTTCTGGATGAAATCAGTGATCTCTCCGATCTCATCGATGGTGATCTCATTCTCGTCAACACCAGAAACGATCAATAACAGGACATTCTTGGCCCCGTAGATATGGTTGTCATTCAGCAAGGGTGAGTCCAGAGCAGCCCGAATGGCATCCTGGGCACGATTCTCCCCATCTGCAGCCCCGGATCCCATGATGGCCGTTCCGCTTCTGGCAAGGACCGTCTTGGCATCCTTGAGGTCGATATTCGTGGTGTAGTGGTGTGTGATGACCTCTGCGATCCCTTTGGCAGCGATAGCCAAAACCTCGTCGGCCTTTGCAAATCCTGCTTTGAATCCGAGGTTGCCATACACCTCACGCAATTTGTTGTTATTGATAACGATGAGCGAATCGACGAATTTGCGAAGTTGTTCGATCCCTTGCTCAGCTTGTTTTTGACGGATCGAACCCTCGAATTTGAAGGGGTGGGTAACGATCCCGACAGTCAGGATACCCATGTCCTGTGCTACCTTGGCGATCACAGGTGCGGCACCCGTACCGGTTCCACCACCCATCCCTGCGGTGATGAAGAGCATCTTGGTATTTTTCGAGAGGATGTCCTTGATCTCCTCGATACTTTCCATGGCGGCCTGTTGGCCAACTTCGGGGTTTGCGCCTGCTCCAAGTCCCTCGGTCAGGTTCACACCAAGCTGAACCTTGTTCTCGACTGGACTGTGCTCAAGAGCTTGAGAATCGGTATTGCAGACAATGAAGTCCACCCCCTTGATCCCCATCTCCTTCATGTGGTTCACGGCGTTACTTCCACCTCCACCCACGCCGATCACCTTGATCACCGATGAACGGTTCTTTGGCAGATCGAACGAATATCCTTCCTCCAGGTGTTGGTCGCTCATAATCAGGCTTTTTGGTTTTTAGTTATCATCGCTTTCAAGAAACTTCATCAGTCGGTCGACGAATCGTTCAAAGAAATTCGTCTTGCGCTTGGCATCATTCGGTTGTGGTTCGACAGACCCAGCAGTTTCATCACTTGCCAAAGGCTGGTCGGAATCCTCATGGATCACGGGCTCATTCTCAACGACAAGCTCCGCCTCAGGGTCTTCAGGATCGGCCACCATGGGTTGATTGGTCCTGTTCTTGAGCTCGATCCCCTTCATCAACAACCCTACAGAGGTTGCATACTGTGGACTTTCCAGTTCCTTGTCACTTTCATGGGCCAGGTGTTCATTGGGGTACCCGATCCGAGTGCTCATTCCGGTGACATATTCCACCAATTGTTTGATGTGCTTCAGCTGTGCTCCTCCTCCGGTGAGAACGATCCCTGCGATCAGTCGTTTCCTTTGTTCGTTGTGCCCATATTGCCGTATCTCCTGATAGACCTGCTCAATGATCTCGACCATTCGGGCGTTGATGATCTTGGACAGGTTCTTGAGTGAGATCTCCTTGGCCTCTCTTCCGCGCAGACCTGGAATGGATACGATCTCGTTCTCCTTGTTCTCCCCTGGCCAGGCGGATCCGAAACGGATCTTTAGTAGTTCGGCTTGTTTTTCAATGATCTCACAGCCCTCCTTGATGTCTTCGGTGATGATATTTCCTCCAAAGGGGATGACGGCCGTGTGGCGGATGATACCATCCTTGAAGATGGCGATATCGGTCGTTCCTCCACCGATGTCTACGAGGCAAACGCCCGCTTCCTTCTCTTCCTGGCTGAGGACTGCCTCTGCACTGGCAAGAGGTTCCAGAGTAATATTTGCCAACCCCAGGTTGGCATTTTTGATACATCGACCGATGTTACGGATGCTGGAGATCTGTCCTACCACGATATGGAAGTTCGCTTCGAGGCGTCCTCCATACATTCCACATGGCTCCGTGATATCAGGCTGACCGTCAACCTTGTATTCCTGAGGGAGTACATGGATGATCTCTTCTCCGGGCATCATGACCAGCTTGTGAACGTTTCGTTCCAGATCCTGAAGATCCTCCTCGTCGATCACTTTTTCCGGGTCAGGTCGGGTAATGTAATCCGAGTGCTGTAAAGAGCGAATGTGCTGACCGGCAATCCCTGCCACAACACTCTTCACCTGCAATCCGGCCTCTGATTCGGCCAGTTCCACAGCTTTCTCTATCGATTCTACGGTCTGTACGATATTGGTGACCACCCCACGCTGCACACCTAGAGATTTGGCTTTGCCCGTCCCCAGGACCTCGATCTTACCATGATCATTCATCCGCCCGAGGATGCAGACGATCTTCGTGGTACCAATGTCAAGCCCTACCGCGATTTTTTGGTTCATTCCTACTTTTTTTGCACGATCACCTGCCGGTTGAACCGCAGGTCGATCCTTTTCAATTGAGGCAATTCGTTCTTGTCGATCCCGTATTCGTAAAAGGCCTTCAGCTTCTTGATCTTTTCTTCGAGATCCGTGGTCCTACCGATCAGGATCTCGTGGGAACCCATACGAGTGAAGATCCTTACAGTCCCATTTTCACGAACGTCCACTCCGGCTAACAGGGGCCAAAAATCAGCATCCTCCCTGCAGGCCTTCAGAACCTTCAGACTCTCGCTCATCCCTACGCTGTCCATTCGACCTGAAACCAAAGGAACAGGGGCTGAATAATGTGGTGAGAGGGGCATTCTTTCGCCCAGGACGTCGATATAGTATCTCTCAGTATCTCCAAGAACGCGTGCCAAAGCCTCTTTTTGAACGACATCAACGAATAGACCTCCGCTCAAATTCGAATATACCTCTGCACTCAGGATAAGTGGGTGATTTTCAATGCTTTCTTCTAACAGGGCGATGTTAATTTCCGATAATCGCACATTTGCGGTTGTATCTGCTTCAGAAGCAATGAGTTGATGTACATCCTCTATGGTCAGGAACAGCTGTCCTGAGGGGTGTTTGATGGAAAAGTGTAGGTTTTTCAATGCCGTTTCCTCTCGCTTTTCCTTCGCGAAACCGAGAAGGAGGAGAAGAAAAAGAGTTCCTCCGATCCAACTTCCCACCTTCCAGATCTTCTTACCCTTGCTCATCGATCCACTTTTTAATGGGTTGAACCATTCGATCAATATCTCCGGCACCGGCTGTGAGAATGATCTCTCTTGGGCTTTGAGCAAGTTGTTCGACCAGATCCTTTTTTTGCACAACCGTCTTATTCGGAAGATTTACAAGTTTCATCAAGGCTTTGCTGGTGATCCCGGGAATGGGTTCCTCTCGGGCCGGGTAAATGTCCAATAGGATCAGGTCGTCGGCAGAGGCAAGTACCTCTGCGAATTCGTTCATGAAGTCTTTGGTGCGGCTGAAAAGATGAGGTTGGAAGACCACTGTTAGGTGCCTTTCAGGATATAGCTCCCGCACCGAGTGGATGATCGCTTTCAGTTCGGTAGGATGATGGGCATAATCGTCAATGTAAACCAGATTGTTCTTTTGAACGATGGTCTCAAATCGTCTTCGTACCCCCTTGAATGTGCCGATCGCTTTCGCGATATCCGATTTGGAAATCCCTGCCCGAAAGGCCAGTGAAGCCGCTGCTACTGCATTCTCAACATTGTGTCTTCCGGGTAGGCCACATCGGATATTCTCAGAGAACGAACCATCCGGCCAGTGCATGTCAAAAACGAATTTCCCATTCTCGACACGAATATTTTCCCCGTGAAAATCTGCATCCTTGACTTCCAGTCCATAGGTCTCCCTTCCGAGGTTGAGATCATACCGCGTAACTAAATGTCCTTCGGGTTGAACCTGCGATGCAAATTGCTCGAAAGCCTGTCGAAAGTGAGATTCATCCCTGTAAATATCCAAATGATCCGGTTCGATCGCCGTGATCACGGCCATAAGCGGGTGAAGGTGAAGGAATGACCGATCGTATTCATCGGCTTCCAGGACCATCCACTTGCCTTTTCCTCGAATGAAATTGGTATTGTAGTTGGCCGATATCCCACCCAGGAATGCGGTTGGATGCATGCCCGCCTCGATCAAAATATGAGCTAATAGAGTCGAGGTGGTGGTCTTTCCATGGGTTCCGGCTACCGCTAATGAACGCATGTCCTCTGTCAACCAGCCCAACACCTCACTGCGTTTATGAATGTAGAAATCGTTGGATTGGAAATATCCCAGAACCTCGGATGTCACAGGAACAGCAGGTGTATAGACCACAAGGGTGGATTCAATGTCTTTGAATTCCTTTGGGATCAACCGTAGATTATCTTCCAGGAGTACAGGGATCCCTTCCGCCTCAAGCGCTTCGGTGACGGGGCTTGCGGAACGATCATAACCAGCAACTTTCCATCCGGCGGAAGCGAAGTGTCGGGCAAGGGCACTCATTCCGATTCCCCCGATACCTACAAAGAATACTTGTTTCAGATCTTGCCAACGCTTCATCATATCCACTTCTCCAATTCGTCAACAATGGATTTTGTAGCTTCTGGTCTTGCCTGAGCCCGGAGATTACTTGAAAGCTCCTTTCGACGGTCCTCGTCGTGGATCAATTGAATAAGAACCTCCTTTAACTGATCGATCTCGGATTCGCGCACCATGATCGCCCCGCCAGATCGTTCTACGGCTTCGGCATTCTTGGTCTGATGATCCTCCGCCACATTGGGTGACGGGATCAATATGGCGGGTTTCCCGACCACCTGAAGTTCGGAGATGGTTCCTGCACCGGCTCGGCTTACGATCACATCCGCCAGGCTGTAGATCTGCTTCATGTCTGTGATGAAATCAGCGAGGACAAGACCCTCCTCGTTACCCAGTTTCACTTTCAGTGTCTCATAGTATAATTTTCCGCACTGCCAGATCACCTGATAGCCTGCACGGATCAAGGAAGGGTATATCCTTTCCATTACCTCGTTGATCTTCCGTGCTCCAAGGCTACCACCAAGAACCACCAAGGTTTTTCGATCAGGTTGGAGATTGTATTGTAGATAATCAGACTCTTTCGGAACGGGTGTATCCAATAGGGTCTCGCGGATGGGGTTCCCAGTCAGAGCGATCCGTTCTTTCGGAAAATATCGATCCAGACCCTCGTAGGCCACGCAGATGGCTTTGGCTTTCTTTCCGAGGATCTTATTTGTAACCCCGGGAAGGGAATTCTGCTCCTGAATGATCGTTGGGATCCCCATGTTCTGGGCCACCCAAAGAAGGGGGCCACTCGCAAATCCACCCGTTCCGATCACGATGGATGGCCGGTACTTCAAAAGGAGTTTTCGACATGAAAGGAGGCTCTTTACCAATTTCACCGGAAAGAGAATATTGGCGGTCATATCGGTGCGGTTGAACCCCGCAATA
>JAJLJK010000039.1:0-4629 GCA_033844885.1 Bacteroidota bacterium
CAACCTCATCGGGCAGGAGATCGCGAAGTTCCATTACGGACATGTTTCCGGAACCTTCAAGCAGTCCTATGATCTCAGCGGCCAGGCAGACGGTGTCTACCTGATCGAGATCAGAAGTGATCAAGGAATCACTACCCGCAGAATCAACCTGCATCGATGATCCTTGAACGTTAAGTTGAAAGTCAAACCCCCCGGGAAACCGGGGGGTTTTTTGTTTCATTTAATAAGTAATTATCGAAGACCGGTCCTTCGAATTCAATTGGAATCATTGGAAGTATAAGCTCTCACGGACCTATGTATTGTTGTAAATTTTTGTAACGCTATTGGAATAAGCAGTAGAAGTATGTAACTTCTTGGGGCTTAACCAACAATAAAATCCCTATGAAGCGAAGCCTACTCTACCTTATGGCAACGATCCTACTTTTGCCTGGATTCACTGCCCTTTCGCAAACTACGCTTTCGACGACCCATACTGCGAATAATGGGTCGACCGCGATCACCTTTGAGGTGTCCGCAACCTCTCCGATCATCATTACGGGTATTGCCAATGCATACAACTCCGGAACCATTAGTGCCGAGGTCTGGTACAGAGTAGGAGGGGTTCTGCATTCCGGTGCTACCACTCCAAGTGTGTCTGCTGCCAATGGCTGGGTTCAATTGGTTTCCACTACGGTTAGTGGAAATGGAACCACCCCTGTTGCCATTCCAGGTAACTATCAGTTGAACGTGGGAGTTGGACAAACTGTGGGGATCTGTGTGACCGGGGGAACCCGATATATGACCTATGCGACTGGTAATCCGGTTTCATTTACTGATAATACACTAACTATCACCACTGGACCGGGGTCAGGTTTTGGAGGAGGTTTTCCGAATCCGACCATTGCCACCCGGCAGTTTGTGGGTTCAGTGACCTACCAATTTGCCGGCCCATGTACTAACCCTCCATATGTGGGAAATGCGGTGTCCGACAAATCACAGACTTGTGCTGGAGAACGATTCACTCTTTCGCTGGATTCTCTGACTAGTGGACTGGGACAGTCCTACCAGTGGCAAAGCAGCCCGGATAGCACTACATGGAGCAATATTACCGGTGCCACATCTCCCACCTTGGATACCAGTCAGACCACTACCACCTATTATCGATGCTATGTCACTTGTACGGCCTCTGATACTTCCGGGGTGGTCAAAGTGGAAACCAATACCACTCCTCTTGCAGGTGGAACATATACCATAAATGGAGGCTTGCCTACCGGAGGATCCAACTTTGCTTCGTTCACAGATTTTGCCAACCTCATATCATGCTCTGGTATCACCGGGCCTATTGTGGTGAATGTTTCGCCGAGCACTGGGCCTTATACAGAACAGGTGACCTTTGGATCGGTTTCAGGAGCAAGTACGACAAATACCATCACCATCAATGGAAATGGAGAAGTGCTCCGGTTCGCTAGTTCGAACACCAACGAACGGGCGACCCTGAAACTGGATGGTACTCAACACTTGTATATCAACGATCTGCAGATCGAGGCGACAGGTACTTCCTATGGATGGGGTGTCTGGCTGACCAATGGTGCCAATCAAGTTGGTTTGGATTCTTGCTATATCAAGATTCCCACCACAACCACCTCCAGTTTATTCGCGGGATTTGTGACAAGTAACAATGCCACAAGTCCTACCACTGCAGATCTGGCAGCCTGGAATTATTCACTGACCAATTCGATCATTGAAGGTGGATATTATGGATGTGTGATCAATGGTCCATCGGCGCCTCCGTATTCCAATAACAACCTGATCGAGAATAATGAGGTTCGTGACTTTTATATATATGGAATGTATGTAAGAGGCCAGGAAAATTCGATCATCCGTGGTAACGATATCAATCGCGCTGGACGTTCAACCGTTTCGACCTTCTATGGATTATTCCTAACCGGGGATATGGATGGCACCGAAGTTACGGGCAATCGTGTTCATGATAACGTGACTCAAAATCTATCTTCAACAAGCTCTGCCTATCCCTATTATTTCTCCTCCGTTTCAGGAGGAGGAAATGCTCCCCTGGTCTTCTCGAATAACCTGCTATACAACATCTACAACCTGGGAACGATCTATGGGATCTACCTCACCGGAGTTTCGGATAGTATCCAATTCTACCACAATACCTTCAATTTGGATAACTCTTCGCCCGGTGGATCAGGGACCATTCGTGCCCTTTATTCGATCGTGTCCACCGGATCCTACGATTTCAAGAACAATGTCTGGAATCTGACGGATGTTGGGGGAGGAACCAAACATATCCTTTACCTGAACAGCACTTCCCCGAACTTCACGTTCGATTACAATCAGTTCTATATTGATCCAGGAGCCAATAATGTCTTTGGATATTATGGAGGAAATCAGGCAGACTTTGCCGCCTGGACCTCGGCAACCAGTTTTGAATCCAATGGAGCCTTTGGAAATCCATTGTTCCTTGGACCGGCCACTGGCAATCTTTCTCCGGCTTCCAATGTGGGGAATAACAACGGAGCCAACGTTCTTTCCACCGTTCCCACGGACATCAATGGGGTGGCAAGGACAACATCCCCCGACAGGGGTGCCTATGAATATGTGCCCTTGCCATGTTTGCAACCCGCCACCATTCTCTATTCGGCCACAGATACCAGTATCACCCTTTCATGGGTGAATGATCCCTCTGCCGATAGTCTTCGCATTGAATGGGGTCCTGAGGGATTCGTTCAGGGCACTGGTTCGGCCGTTTTCGTAAATGCCACCGATACATCTTACACCTTTTCACCTCTTTCCTCACTTACCTGTTTTGACTTTTACCTGCAAACATGGTGCAGTGGTTCCGCGGGAGTAGGTCAGGCAAAGGTGACAGTCTGTACAGATTGTTCCGGAATTGTACCTCTGCCATTTACCGAGAACTTTGATGGGGGATTCTGGGCCGCCGGTATCGGCGGGAATGGAGATGCCTTTGACCCATGCTGGACCCGAATCCCAGATGCTTTTGGAACCTATAGTTGGCGAGTGAACTCCGGAACCACTTCTTCAGGGTCCACCGGGCCAAGTGGAGATAACACAACGGGTTCAGGAAATTACCTCTACACCGAGGCAAGCTATGGGACCACTGGGGATAGTGCGATCATCCTTTCGCCTGGAATGGACCTTAGTTCCATCCAGCGACCCATGATCGAATTCTACTATCATATGTATGGGACGCAGATCGATGCTATGCATTTGGATATCTGGGATGGAGATCAGTGGATCAGAGATATCTGGGTTCAATCCGGCTCTCCACAAAATGCCTCCAATGATCCGTTCGCTCGAGCTGAGGTCATTCTTCAACCGTATCAGAATGACACCGTGATCTTCAGATGGAGAGCCAACAGTCTTGGGTGTTGTGCCGGGGACATGGCATTGGATGATGTTTCTATTCTTTCGGCGCCCCTTTGCTCGTCTCCTTCATCCCTGACACTGAATAGCGTGACCTCGAATTCTGCCAATGTCGGTTGGTCAGCATATGGCACCAACTTCAATATTGAATATGGACCCTGTGGGTTCCAGCAAGGTTCAGGAACAGGGACGGTCGTCAATAACGTATCAAATCCCACAACCATTTCCGGACTTAGTCCAAATACATGCTATGATGTGTATGTGAGCGATCCTTGTAACAATGTTTGGATCGGACCTCTTACCTTCCAAACCCTTTGCACCTTCCAGTTGAATGGTGCGTATACCATTGGTGGCCCTACTGGTCCGAATAATTTCGCCGATGTGGACACCGTGGCCCAGTTGCTTAACGGTTGTGGAATTTCAGGGCCT
Organism: Bacteroidota bacterium; assembly: GCA_033844885.1. Classification (GTDB taxonomy): domain Bacteria; phylum Bacteroidota; class Bacteroidia; order Flavobacteriales; family Schleiferiaceae; genus JAJLJK01. The sequence goes on from JAJLJK010000039.1 coordinate 3,817, forward strand.
GTGACCTTTACCGTTTTCCCAGGAACGTATGTAGGGGATATCACATTGATGAATATACTAGGGTCGAGCCCCACAAATACCATCACCTTCCAGGGGATCACGGCGGCTCAGGATACCATCAAGGGGACAGGGAATGCACCCGCAGCCATCCACCTAATGGGTACGCGCCATATTCGTTTCAGAAAACTGACCATTGATAATAGCACAGGGGATCGGGCGATCTGGATATCAGATGATGCTCAGGATATCGTGATCGACAGCTGTAATGTGAATGGTGACGGAACAGCGGTCAGTAGTCTTGTTGCTGTGATCCTCGCATCCGCGTCCTCTACATCGACCTCTTCTTATGGGGTCAATGGTAGCGACATTACGATCTCGAATTCGAGGATCGTTGGTGGATACTATGGATTGCGCATCAATGGTGCGAGTACCGCAAATCGAACTAGAAACTATGAGCTGATCAATAACCAGTTCATCAGTCAGTATGTCTATGCCATGTACTTCTATTACGCAGATTCGATCAGGGCTCACCACAACGTGGTAGCTGGAACGAGATCGCCTAATGGATATGGTATGTATATGGGATATCCCAATGGTCTTGACATTCAGCAGAACTTTTTTGATGTAGGAATCTATGGGATCTATGCCTTCCAGGTCAATGGAGCTGTGACACCCACCGCTCCCTCCAAGATCATCAACAACATGATCATAGGGGGTACCTATGGATTATATTTCAGTACGGCTTCTGATATTGACATTTTCCATAACTCTATCGTGGGTGGTTCGCGTGGGGTTTATTTTGTGGGCACATGT
>JAJLJK010000040.1:0-1494 GCA_033844885.1 Bacteroidota bacterium
TGCCTTTGTGAATGTGATCTGCTCGGAGGATGCCATCATCCCCCAATGGGCCTACATGTTGATCGGCGAACGGCTGCAACCCCATGCCAGAAAAGTGGTCTTTGGGCCAAGAGAGGTTTTGGAATCCCAACTGATGGAGGAAGTCCTGAACGGTTTCCCATACGAGGAGTATGAGGGAAAACGAGTGATACTCAAAGGCTGCAGTAAACTCCCCATTCCTCCTCAGGCCTTTTCGACCTTCACCATGCGTATCCGCCCTTATGTGAGATCCCTGATGTATGGCGAGGCCTGCAGCACTGTACCCGTTTATAAGAAACGATGAGCCAGCAACCCGTCAATTTCCATCTTCTGGCACTGGAGAATGCCATTCAACCTCTTCGCGAACGTCTTTTGGACCATCCCCTTTACGGGAAGATGAAGGAGTTGGAGGATGTGCGCATCTTCATGCAACATCACGTATTTGCTGTCTGGGACTTCATGAGTCTTCTGAAAGCCTTGCAACAGAAATTGACCTCGACGAGCGAAGCATGGGTGCCCTCGCGGTTTCCCTCTTCCAGGAGGTTGATCAACGAGATCGTACTGGGCGAGGAAAGTGACGTAGATATCAATGGATCGGATGCCAGCCACTACGAGATGTATCTTCAGGCCATGAAGCAGGCCGGTGCCGATATCCAACCGGTGGTTCGGTTCATCGGCATGTTGGCCAGGGGATTCAGAATTCCGGATATTCTTCGATATAACCTCGTGGGAATTCCACCTGCGGCCCTCCCCTTCCTGCGATCGAATTATCATCTGGTCCGCAAAGGGGAAGTTCATGAACTTGCATCAGCTTTCACCTTTGGTCGCGAAGACCTGATCCCAGAGATGTTCACTGCATTGGTAAAGGATCTAAATCGGGAACATAAGGGAAAACTGGATGCCTTTGTCTATTACCTCGAGCGGCATATTGAGGTGGATGGGGATGATCACGGACCCAAGGCAAGAAAGATGATCGTGGACCTATGTGGGCAGGATGAGGAAAAATGGGAAGATGCCACACAAGCGGCTAAGACCGCATTGGAGGCCAGGATCGCCCTTTGGGATGCTCTTTCCAGCCTGATATCTGCCCGAAAAGTGGATCCCGTTCACCCCTGATCGACCCCAAATTGCCGAAGGGCGGATCGCATCGGTTCCACATAGCGATGCATGAAGGTGTCCTCGACCTGGTTACAAAGTTCATAATGTCCCTTCCAACGCGCCTCTGACCGATCATCCCCCATCAGGGCCAGCCTTCTTGGGATCTTGACATTCCGGTAGAATTCTTCTGATCGATACCAGTAGTGGGCCAGTCTGAGAGGCTCCCACTCGATGTGCCCCTGCCCCCAAACAAAATCCTTCCCGGACCCAAAGGTTCCCCGACGACCCCTTCGCATCACAGGAAAGTGCATCTGGGCATAGAATCCCACCACCGCTTCGGGTCGCAGCATGGTCTTTACCTGGCTATGTTCGCCATGT
>JAJLJK010000041.1:0-2920 GCA_033844885.1 Bacteroidota bacterium
GGTATCAAATTCTGGGATCTCTACTCCACAAAGGCTTTTCAGGGTGTTTCCATCCGATCCTTTCCAGTATTGCAGTACATAATCCCCATTCTGAGTTAGGGGTATGCACCAAAATTTAACCTCATGATATTCATAAGGACACCTGGGTTCCATAGCGGGACCAAATACGGGAACCGGAACTCCCGAAGGACTAAAGATCCGAATGTCATTTTCACTTATGCTAAATCCATCCACAGGGTCCTTGAATGGAATTTTGATCGTATCAGAAAGACAATCGACATGGAGTATCGGTAGGTCTGTTGGTGAGCCATAAACCACAATTCTGGGGTCATATTCAAGATCCAGAAGAGAGTCAGGTTGACAGGCTAAAGAGGTGTTAAAGACAAAAGGCGAGTATATGGTCCCAATTCTTTTAAAGGATCCAACAATAGAATCGAATCGAAATTGATGGGCTTCGATCGCACCGTACCAGATCCCTAATAGGTTCGGTTCGATCGAATAATGGGCATTGATCGAGTCAAACGAAAAGCCAAAGGATGATGGAAAGGGTTGTTTGGCAGAATATCCCGGTGAAAAGGAATTTTGATCCAGACCCACAAGAGTATAATAGATACTATCATGTTCGTCTCCTTTTGCACAAAATGCCCCATCAACTGATCTATTCCGGCATAGGTAATTCAAATGGTCATTCTCCCAGGACAAAGATTGAGGTCCCAGTATATTATCAAGGGTGCATCTGGCAATAATTAAGGAGGAACCAATATTGGTCCCGGAACCTGTACAGCAATATTGATACCGAAAATGATGATCCATGCAAGGTCCTGATAGTGTAACAAGACCTTTATAAACGACCTTTAAAGGAGGATTTTGGTAAGTAACAGGCGTATCCAGGCAGTTCCTATATTTCTGAGGTGGGGCAACTGAAGGGTTGGTTTGAAGGTTTAACGTTATGACCCTTGAAACATAGCAGGAGGATGAATAATTGATATTGGTGGATTGGGATGGGATAAGATTATTATTCCAATACATATTCAGGGTCAATTCATATTGGTCATTTATTCCTGTTGAATCACCCACATATCTGTAGCTGAGGTTTGTGAAGATATCGTGGCCACCAAATAGGGAAGTAGCCATTAATACGGAAAGACCAAAAAGGATAAGCTTTCTCATTTGACAAGGGTGCGTTTAAATATCTGTATAGAGACAAATACATTCACAATAATTTGATCGTTCAGGGCAATCTCAAGTCAATTTACAATAAGGAGGATCAGAGAATAAGATAGAATGAGTCTATGTGCTTTGTCGGTTATTGATTAAGTTCAGACCGACAACTCATTTGGTGCTGATTATCAGAGGTATAGCGCCAGAAAATAACGTATTCCAATAAAAAAGCCACCCCTTTCGGAGTGGCTTTCCCCAGCTATTGTGGCTCTCTCTCACCACAAAATCAGTGAAGTGGATGGTTGACCATCCATTGTATTCCATATCTGTCAGTGCAGGTTCCGTACAAGGCGTTCCAGAACATCACCTGCAATTCCATAGTAACGGTGCCGCCCTCTGAAAGTTTTCCAAAGATCCTACGGGTTTCCTCCTCTGAGTCAGGTTCCAATTGGATATGGACCTTATTGCCATCCCTTAAGTGAAATCCCATTGACTCCGGTGCATCGGTTCCCATCAGGATGTGTCCACCCAAAATGGGCAGTTCGATATGCATGATCATATCTTCCGTTCCATCCGGAAAGGGAGGATCATCACCCGAAAGGGGAATGTCACTGAATCGTGCGATCCCTCCAATGAAATCACCTCCGAAAACCTCTCTGTAGAATTCAAAGGCTTCCATCGTATTACCCGCAAAATTCAAATAAGTACAAACCCTAGCCATGAATTCTAAATCGATCTTCGTACGGTTCACCTGAACAAAAAAAGGGCCGTGCCGAAACACGACCCCATGAATCTCCCACATCCCAGGAGCCCCCCATATCCTTGCCTTCCCAAAAACCCGTATCAAGGGGGCAATTCCCCGTAAAACCATCGGAAAGGGATATGAATGTTCTCATCTACGGAAACTAACGTTTATTAGCACACTAAAATAGAAATAAATCACTGGCAATCAACATTTGAGGTCGGATTTATTATAACGCATTGACAAGTAAGTTTTTAGGTCACTTATAACTTTCCCAATCCCTTTTCTTGATTCTTTCCTGATGTGCTTTGACCACTTCTTCCCAACGGGGATCGGGATCGTTGGTCAGAATTCTCAAGGATTTTTCAGAGGCGATTTCGGCCTGTTCGAACTCACCATTGATATAGAGCATCCAACTGTATTTATCCCAGGTGATATGATCCCTATTCGCATTGGGGTTAAAATGAATATTCAGCCAGTAATAGCGTTCGTGCGTAGGGGTAAGAGATAGAATTATAGCCAGAAACCCCAGGGTGATGGGGAGGCGGAGGGGGATCAGAAGAGACCCTCTGTGTCTGAACCCGATCAAAAAACCTGTCATCACGATCGAGATCAGCAAGGGGAGGATGGAGAGTGGAAAGAACTTGAGGACAAAGAGCAAATACACCATCCATGAGGTGGTGGTCAATCCTGACATCAACGTTCCAAGACCAGGTCGGATCACCCAAAACTGAACGATGGTGAGAATGAGTGTCAAGAAGATCCCAAGAACAAGGATCCAGGTGTGATAGGGAGTGTGTAAGATCTTCAGGATCAGACCGATCAAATAGACCGCAAGTCCGACATAGGGGAGGTTTTTCATGGCCGATCAATATCTGGGGTGTCTTGAAAATACAAAAACCCCTCCATTTCGATCTAGGTTCCGGATCGGAACAACCAGGAATCACCACTACCGGGAGGATCGATCATCCCATGAAAATGGAATCCAAGATCCTTTAACAGCGAGATCGAGTCTTG
>JAJLJK010000042.1:0-7777 GCA_033844885.1 Bacteroidota bacterium
CCACCATGAGTGTTCTAGTCAATAAAGATTCCAAGATCATCGTACAGGGTTTCACCGGAAAGGAAGGAACCTTCCACGCAGAACAAATGATCGAATACGGCACCAACGTCGTTGGTGGGGTGACCCCCGGAAAGGGTGGCCAGACCCATCTTGACCGTCCGGTTTTCAATACGGTTGAAGATGCCGTGAAAGAGACCGGTGCGGATGTCAGCATCATTTTCGTTCCACCGGCATTTGCCGCTGATTCGATCATGGAAGCCGCTGATGCCGGGATCAAGGTGATCGTTTGTATCACGGAGGGTATCCCTGTGAACGACATGGTCAAAGTGAAGGAATATCTCAAGGATCGCAAATCACGTCTCATTGGACCCAACTGTCCTGGCGTTATTACCGCTGGCGAGGCGAAAGTGGGCATCATGCCAGGTTTCGTATTCAAACCCGGTAAGATCGGTATCGTCTCCAAGTCCGGAACCCTGACCTATGAGGCCGCTGACCAGATCGTCAAGGCTGGATTGGGTATCACTACCGCGATTGGTATTGGTGGAGACCCGATCATTGGAACCACTCCCAAAGAGGCGGTGGAACTTTTGATGAACGATCCTGAGACCCAGGGCATCGTTCTGATCGGTGAGATCGGAGGAAACCTCGAGGCCATGGCCGCCAATTGGATCAAGGAGAATGGTACAAAGCCCGTAGTTGGATTCATCGCTGGTGAAACCGCTCCCAAAGGACGTACCATGGGTCATGCCGGTGCGATCGTTGGTGGTGCCGATGATACCGCTCAAGCCAAGAAGAAGATCATGCGCGAGTGTGGGATCCATGTAGTGGATTCGCCCGCGACCATCGGCTCGAAGATGGCCGAGGTTCTCGGTGTTACCGCCTGATCCTTGCCATTGAATAAGATCATAGACCACGCTTTCGGGCGTGGTTTTTTTTTTGAATAAATCTGTGAATTTCCTTTTCAGGGGATGGATGCTCGTCCCTGAAATTCGCCTTACTTTTATCCCCAAAGCCAAGATCAGATGAGCTTTTTGCCAAAAGAGGTCCAGGAGCGCCTGCGCGAAAAGGACCAACACATCCATCGACTCGAGGAAGAGGTCAAGGCCTTGAAAGAGCGGTCTAGACAGTCGACCAATCGATCTCCAAGGGTTCTTGTTCCATGGGGATTATTCGTACTGGCGACCGCTGTGGCCATTTGGTTGTGGATCGGAGGCTCATCATCCCCCGAAAGGGATATTCCGGAGTTCCTTAATGCCAATGGAGAATGGTCATCGGTCACTCACCTTCCCGATTCAGGGATCGTTTTCACCGTTCAGATCGGTGCCTTTGAGGGATTCTCATTACAATCCCCAAACGGAAGGATCGAGGAGGTCTACCAAAAGGAGAACGATGGGATGAAAAAGGTGATGCTGGGACGATTCACAAATTTGACCCATGCACAGGGATTTCAAAAGCAGATGGTAGAACTGGGCTTGCGGAATGCCTATATTGTGGCCTACGATAACGGTCAGCCCATTGGATTGATCGAAGCGAATCAAAGAACCAACGAAACATCTAAACCTAAATAGGATCCATGCTTCTAGAAGGAAAAACAGCGATCATCACCGGGGCCTCCAAGGGAATCGGAAAAGGAATCGCGGAAGTATTTGCAAAGAACGGGGCCAACGTTGCCTTTACCTATCTCTCATCAGTGGAGAAAGGCCAGGCACTAGAGAAAGAGCTCCAACAATATGGTACCACGGTCAAAGGCTATCGCTCGGATGCCAGTGTGATGAAAGATGCTGAGGATCTGGTGAATCAGGTCATGGAGGATTTCGGCCAGGTGGATATCGTCGTCAACAACGCCGGGATCACCAAGGACAACCTACTCATGCGAATGACCGAAGAGGACTTCAATCGTGTCATTCAGGTGAACTTGAATTCGGTCTTCAATATGACCAAGGCCATTCAACGGCCCTTCCTGAAACAGAGAAAAGGATCGATCATCAACATCAGTTCGGTCGTTGGTGTCAAAGGGAATGCTGGACAGGCAAACTATGCAGCCTCCAAAGCCGGTGTCATCGGATTCAGTAAATCCGTAGCATTGGAGTTGGGCTCAAGGAATATTCGTTGCAATGTGATCGCACCGGGATTCATTGAAACCGAAATGACCGGCGTCCTGGATGAAAAGGTCGTGCAAGGTTGGAGAGATGCCATTCCATTGAAGCGAGGCGGAACTCCTGAGGATGTGGCCAATGCATGTCTTTTCCTTGCTACGGATCTCTCCGCATATATCACCGGCCAGGTGATCAATGTGGATGGAGGTATGCTAACCTGATCCATTGAATCGTTAAAAAGAATGCCTTTGCGAATGTGCAAGGGCATTTTTTATTTGCAGGCTCATGATCTTTGAGAACACATATGATATTTGGTGGATCCCTGTCTGTCTCCTTATAGGAATAGGCATATCGGGACTTACCTATTTTCGGTCCCGGCTACCGGTCTCCATGGGTATGCGGTGGTTCTTATTTGTTCTCAGGGCCTTGGGTATCGCCTTGTTGTGCTTTTTGTTGATCGAACCCTTCATTCGCATCGAAAGAACCCAGACCATTCCGCCTAAGGTGGTGGTGCTGTGGGATGAATCCCGAAGCATGGTGGCAGGAAAGGATTCGACCGACCTTCGATCTTTTTCATCTGAATTCTCCTCGGTGATCCGCCAAAGGTTGAAAGGTAAGGCAGAGGTGGAAATCTTTGGATTTGGCGAAGATTTTTCGGGGATCGATAACCCAACCTTCAACCGGGAGGCTACTGATATCCGAAATGCGCTCGTTTCCACTCGAGATCTTTACCGGGGTGAGCCTCCAGCAGGCGTGATCCTGATCTCTGATGGAATCATCAACCGTGGAATGGATCCCAGAGTAAGCGAGGAACCTCTTGGGTTTCCTCTATTCACGATCGCTACTGGAGATACTACGAAGTATCCGGACCTTGCCATTGCCGCAGTGGACATCAACCGAAAGGCCTTCATCGGAAATACTTACCCGATGCAAATCACCCTTCGATCAACAGGCATTCGGGGAGAAAGGAATGAGTTGGTAGTAAAATTGAATGGTGAGATTCTGGATCGAGCTCCTTTCACGATCACCAATGATCCCTTTGTCCGACAGTTCAATTTTACCCTAGAAGCCAAGGAGGCGGGGCGAAATCGGATCGAACTATCTACTCGTCCTGTGGCTGGTGAGACCAATGAGCAGAATAATCGAAGGACCGTATATATCGATATTGTCGAGGAGCGAAAGAAGGTCCTTCTTCTGTATTCCGCACCCAATGCCGATATCGCTGCCATTCATAGGGCGGCCCATGAGGATCGCACCCTTGACCTGAAGGTTCTTCCGTTCAAAGAAAGGCCAGACCTTCTGGATGTCGACCTCCTGGTTCTTCATGGAGGGGATCCAGTTATGGCCAAACTTTGGAAAGAGTTTCCGGGGGGAATGATCTGGATGGTCCCTCCAATGAATTCGATCGATGCCAGTATTCGGGGGAATGAACCACAAGGAGAAGAAAAGGTCCAGGCGGATGTCAATCAGGGCTTCGGGTATTTTGATCTGGGGGGATCCGATTTCTTCAATGATCTTCCCCCTTTGAGAAGTACGGTCAGACCTTTTGAACTCGAAGGGGGAGAAGCGTTGTTTCGAAAAAAAGTAGGACGAGTGGTCCTTCCGACCCCTCTTGTATGGTATGGGCAGGTAGCCTCCCATCGCCGGATGTTGGTGGATGGAATTGGGATATGGAAATGGAGAATGGAGGACCATAGAAAGAGCGGATCCTTTTCGAATTTCGACTCCTGGATCAATGCATCTTTTGATTATCTGTCTCAGGATCCTCGAAAGGATCGATTCACGGTGGAGGCCCCAGTTGACGTGGGCGCAGGGCAGACCCTGATCTGGAGAGCTTCCGTTCTCAATCGATCCTTGAAGCCCACCGTATCCGCTGATGTTTCCCTATCTCTGCGAGATACTTCAGGTCGCGAACTCTCCTTTTCCTTTCTCCCATCCGTGAATGACCATCAATTGACGATGGAGGGACTTGGCCCTGGAACATGGACCTGGGAGGCAACGGCCAAATTGGGGGATGAGATACTGAAAGAGAATGGGGTTCTGGTTGTCGAAGAGCGTCAATTGGAGCTGGTGGATCTGGTAGCTGATCACCTTTTGCTGAGAGAGCTTTCGTCAGCTCAGAATGGGAAGTATTACAATATGCAAGATCCAAAGTCGCTGATGGATGCATTGGAAAAGCAGATGGATCTTCGACCCATCGAGCGTGTCAACGAACGCCTTGAACCCATCATCCAGTACTATGTCCTTTGGATCCTGGTCTTTCTCCTTCTGGGAACAGAGTGGATCCTTCGACGTTTGAACGGATCCTACTAAACAAAAAAGCCGCCCCGAAGGGCGGCTGAGATCTTTTTTTGGATCAAAGGGCTTCTGAGAGGTATTCCCTCAACTCATCCACCGTCATATTCTTCTGAGCGATCACCCCGTATTGATTGACCAGGATGTTCTGAGGAATGAACCGAAGTCCATAAACGCGGGTAGCTTCACTTTCCCAACCTTTGAGGTCGGACATTTGAGACCACACCAGACTATCCTGGACGATGGCTTGCTTCCAGCGATCCCCATTTTCATCCAAACTTACCCCAACGATGTCAAATCCACGGTCGTGGAAGTCATTGTAAAGTTTGACCAGATCAGGGTTTACCTGTCGACAGGGACCACACCATGAGGCCCAAAAATCCACCAGCAGGTACTTGGCCTTGATGTCCGTCAGGCTGACCATATTGCCAGAAGTATCCGCCATGGTCAGATTGGTCAGGGGAGCACCCTTTGAAACCTTTTTCAGGGTTTCGATGTGCTCTTTCAATTGAACCACATCCGGGGCTTTCGCATAGATCACCGGAATGGTCTGATAGATCGTGTCGAGACTTTGGTGATCCAGGTCATAGAGTTGTTCCAAGGCGATCTTGGCACCCAAAGGCCCTGTGCGCTTGGCCATTTTCTTTAGTTCGACCTGCAAATTATCCTGGAGCGCTTTGGCATCCTTTTCGATCTGTTTCATCTTGGCGGAATCACTGGTTGCCTGAGCCATTTGATACTCCTGTACCAACCCCTGCATGATGTTATCCTGCTCCATACGAAGGGTATTGATCACCTCAAGGCTATCTTGAAAGGCACCTCCTTGAAAATCGGGAGGACTATTCACATCCATCCATTCAAGGGTCAATGTGCCTTTTTCTCCATAGAAAAAGATGGGGCGGGGATTCCCAGGAAGACGTAGGAATAGCGATTGTGGTTGATCCAGTTCAGGATAGGATAGTGTGAAATGTCCATCGACGATCTCTGCCGAGTCGAGGAATTTTTCCTCACCGTCCTGAAATTTGGTCAGGTAAACAGTTCCTTCGGTGGGTTCAGAAATATTGGCCTGTAGGGTCAGACCATCAGAGTTCGATCCATTGGAACAAGAAGTGAGTACCAGGGCAAAAAGCACACTAGCACCTAAAACATTCTTCATTGCAGATTCTCTTGATTTGTTGAATAATGGGTCCGAAGGTAACAATAAATTGAAGGGAGTTATTGTCGATTACCCATTAGAACAACATGATCCTTTGGGTTCGTACCTCGGTTCCGTCCAAAAGGATCAAAAGGTAATTTCCCGGATCGAAAGATGTGAGATCAAGGATACAATGGGTTCCATCTAGGATGCCAACCTTAAGTTCCTTACCTGAAATATCGCGAAGGGAGTATTCCAATGAGGTAGGTCTCTTTTTCCAGGTTATTTTTAGAATCCCTTGCGTTGGATTTGGGTAGACCCGGAGATCTTGAAAGGAATGATCGACTGTACCTAAGTTGGAACACCCTCTTAAGAAGAATGGGATTGATGTTATACTTGGGGTTTCAAACCCGCATGGGTTCTTGATTGAATTTCCATCGCTGCCCCTCCTAATGAGAAGTTGATAATCTCCATCCCAGGTCACTGGGTACGCCAATTTTAATATTAATGCATCCGTCGTCCCGAATGAACAGTTCTTCGTTATATCCATGATCGGAATGGGAACACCATTGGGATCCAGAAACCGGAAATCAGAAATATCGATCGATGAACAATCCACATCATCATTAAAGGAAAGGTGGAGTGTGGAATCTCCACAGGTCATTGGAAAACCGAAGACCCCTGAAATGGAGTCAAGTTTGAATCCAGTGGTATCGGGTATGGGACCTAAACTGATGATCGGATCACAATTGTTCGTTACAAATAAACTGAGTTCAATGGTAGTGATCCCGCTTTGGATCCAAACAGAATAGGTAGAATCATATGAATACTGCTCCACCATGATAGCGGCTAGACTTTTACCAATTACCGTTGGGGTGAATCCCAAATTAGAGTTAGAGCCATCAAAAGTGATCGGGGTGGTTGAAAAGAAGGGGGAGGTGGCACTCAAACCGTGGAGAAAAGAAAGATCTTGATTTGGATCCCTTTTTGGAGATGTCAATGCGAAGAATATGCTGTCGGAGGAATTAGCATAGATCTTTTGTTTCCAGTCAATGGTGCGACCAGGACAGATTATGGCGATAGGTTCACTGAGAAGGGTGGGACTATCGTGATCTCCCCGCATGTTATTTAGCAGAGCCTCCAAATACATACCTTCACTATTCTGGACATTGTTATAATTACCTGTTCTACAGCATTCATGAAAATAAAACTTGTGATCCATACAAGGTCCTGATAGGGTAAGGAACCCTTCATAAATTGAGATCTTGGGGTTTTGAGTTCCATTCACCCCACAGATCAGTGGAGAGGTGGTCAATGATTTCGGACCAGACACTCGATTCACAAGAAAGGTAGAAGAACTATCACAACTGCTAGAATGGTGCATTACAAGAGAGGAAACTGCCTGTAACTGTGGCTCAATATTAATAAAGTGAACACGGATCCTATAATGAAAAGGAATCCCGGTACTGTCTCCGATATAGGCATACTCAATTCGGTTAACAGAGAGGTGAGAACCGATACTGATCAACGGAAGTATCAAGGAAGGGAGAATGAGGAAAATTCTGAGTAGGTAGGTTTTCATTTGGATCTGATTTAGAATAAAAGTGAACAAACAAAGTGGGGCTATCAATAACTAGTTAGTAGAAGGATCACTTTTTTATTCTGGACATTTCTCCATTGATTCACCTTTCCCTCAATAGGGGCGCAATGCAATTCCTGCCCACATTTATTACCTTCAAGCCCAAATTCGTTTTACCATGAAGAATCGTTTGATATTACTTGGATCTATCTGGTTCCTGACCCTTTTTTCTGGATCCTTGTCTGCCAAGGAAGGAATGTGGCTTCCGTGGTTGTTGAGCAACTGGAATGAGGCAGATATGCAGGCAATGGGAATGCAATTGACGGCAGAGGATGTGTATAGTATTAATCAGGCAAGCCTGAAGGATGCAATTGTGAGTTTTGGAGGATTCTGTACCGCGGAGGTCATCTCATCCAAGGGACTCATCCTGACCAATCACCATTGTGGTTATGGTCAGATACAAAAACATTCCACTGTCGAGAATGACCTTTTGAAGAATGGCTTTTGGGCCATGTCGGGCCAGGAAGAATTGACCAATCCCGGTCTCACAGCCACCTTCATCAAATATGTGAAAGATGTGACCAATGATATCCTTCTGGGCACGACTCCCGGGATGGATGAGGCAGAGTTTCAAAAGATCATCAAGGATAATATTGAAAAGGCGATCGAACG
>JAJLJK010000043.1:0-3213 GCA_033844885.1 Bacteroidota bacterium
CCAAGGATCGCTTTTGAATTCATGATCGAAGAAGAATATTCATTTTTCAGTCGGTGACAAATCTACAATTTTTTTTCATGGAGGCTGAGCCATTGCCACCCCCTCACTCTTGCCTAATTTGGCCATCATGTTGCGTGATTCCGATTTTTTCAATGACCTGAACAAGGCCTTTCCCTTTACACCCACTGCTGACCAGTCGGTTCTGATGAGGAAATGGACAGAATACCTCTTTGGTCATCGTGGAAAGGAGACCTTTATACTACGCGGATATGCCGGTACGGGAAAGACCACCTGCATCCGGTCGCTTGTAAAGGTTTTGCCCAGGTATCAAAGAAAAGCCATCCTACTGGCACCAACCGGAAGGGCAGCGAAGGTCATGCAGAATTACACCGGAAAGCAGGCCTTTACCATCCATCGTTTCATCTATCGCCCTCAAAGGACGAAAAGCGGGGAGGCCGTCTTCCGATTGCGTGAGAACAAGGCAACCAATGCGGTCTTCATTGTCGATGAAGCATCCATGATCCCTGACACCAGTTTGGATAACAAGGCCTTTGGTGACCGGTCGCTGTTAGAGGATCTTCTCTACTTTGTGGCGCAGGGTGTGGGATGTAAATTGATCCTTATCGGGGATGTGGCTCAGCTTCCACCGGTGGGTCTCGATCTGAGTCCGGCTCTCGATCCCGCTTTCCTTGCCCAGAGGTTCGATCGGATCGTTCATTTGCATGAGTTGACGCAAGTAATGCGTCAGGCCAGTGAAAGTGTCCTTTTGGAAGATGCCACACAGATCCGTGAGATCCAAGGAACGGATCCTCCTCAAACCCCAAAGTTGGACACGGGCCCTGACGTGGTCCGCCTTGTGGATGGGTACGATATCCAGGATGCCCTTCAAACCGCTTTCACGGGAGAGGACAAGGATGACACCATTTTCATCGTTCGGTCCAACAAACGAGCCAATCTTTATAACCAAGCGATCCGAAGTCGGATCATGTGGAATGAAAATGAGATCGCCACCGGTGACAGGATCATGGTGGTTAAGAACAATTACTATTGGCTCGATGAAAAATCCAAAGCCGGATTCCTTGCCAATGGCGAGATCCTAGAGATCCTGGGGTTGACCAACCACAAGGAACTCTATGGATTTCGTTTTGTCGATGCGCAACTTCGATTGGTGGATTATCCGGATGAGCCCACTTTTGAGGCCAAACTCCTTCTTGATACCCTATCGGTCGAAGCTCCCAGCCTACCCTATGAGCGACAAAGGCAGCTCTATCAGGAGGTGGTTCAGGATTATGCAGAGCTGCCCAAGTACAAGCAATACCAAAAGGTCAAGGAGAATCCTTATTTCAATGCACTACAGGTAAAGTTTGCCTATGCGGTGACCTGCCACAAAGCACAGGGTGGCCAGTGGAAGCAGGAATTCATCGAACAAAGCTTGAACACGGACGGAGTCGACCGGGAATACCTGCGATGGTTATACACTGCCCTGACCCGAGCTCGAGAAAAGGCTTATCTGATCGGATTTACCGACGATTTCTTTTCTGAGGACGTGGCTTTCCCTTGAACTTGGATGGACCGGCTTTTTTGAATTTCTTCTTTCCCTTGTCACGACCTTCAAATTCGCCTTTTCCCCCCTGATCCTGAGTGGCGGGATTCACCCGTACACTTCGTCCATTATGGGTGAATTGTGAAGGAACCTGAATTCCCTCGGTGAGGTTAAAGAAGCTAAAGCTATCCTTTACCTCTACCCTACTGAGGTCCGCTTTCTTCACCATCAATTCGACTGCAAGCGTGTCTTTCAAAGTACCCCAGTTGAATCCATCCCTTGCACCCAATTGGACGAAGTAGCGAACACCACGGGGTCGTTTCTCGGTCCGGTCATCCACGATCAGATCATCATCTTCACTCTCGTAGCGAGACATAAGCCCATGAAATTCGAGGGAGATGACACGGCGAAGGAGTTCATCCCTGCCCATATCCTTGAGTCGCTCCTGAATGAACGGCCAATAGCGATCGATGATCTCTCCCTCGACATTGACCTCCTCCAGGTGAGTGAGTTTGTCGGCGAGTTGTCTTTCGACCACTTCCTTTCCAGTCGGAAGGGTGTGTTTGTGAACGATATTTCGAATGGTCTTCTGGATGATCGGTATCCTGCGAGCTTCGGTCCTTGTCACAAGGGCCATACTTACCCCTTCCTTTCCAGCTCGGGCGGTACGCCCACTGCGGTGCGTATAATTCTCGATATCATCCGGAAGCTTGTAATGGAAAACATGGGTAATGTCCTGAACGTCCAATCCGCGGGCGGCAATATCCGTGGCCACCAGGATGCGGGTCTGGCGGGTCCTGAAACCGGTCATGACCAGGTCTCGTTGAGATTGACTCAGATCCCCATGGAGTGCGGCAGCCGGATAACCCAATTCGATCAGGTGGGCGGCCACTTTCTGTGTGTCGATCCGGGTATTACAAAAGACGATCGCGTAACATCTGGGGGATGCATCCACCAATCGCTTCAGGGCTGAGAACCGGCGTTTCCCATCGATCAGATAATATCGGTGATCGATCATCTCGTTGGTCTCATTCTTTCGGCCCACCGTGATCTCGACCGGGTCGGTCATGAACTTCTTGGCGATCCTTGCGACGGCATCCGGCATGGTGGCCGAGAACAACCAGGTATTCTTGGTCTCGGGGGTTTCGGAAAGGATCTCCTCGATCGGCTCCAGGAATCCCATATTCAGCATTTCATCGGCCTCATCAAGAATGGCGATCTCGACCCGTGACAGATCGATATACCCGCGATTGATCATATCCTGAAGACGTCCAGGGGTGGCTACGATCACCTGTGCTCCACTGGCCAATTCTTTCCGTTGCTTATCAATAGGGGCACCACCATAGATCGGAACGATCCTCACACCTTTTTGACGCTTGGAGAATAATTTAAGCTCTCCAGCGATCTGCATGCAAAGCTCACGTGTCGGAGAAAGGATCAGGGCCTGAGTTTCCCTGGATGATGGGTCGATCCGATGAAGCATGGGCAGGCCAAAGGCTGCGGTCTTTCCCGTACCCGTCTGGGCGAGGCCAATAAAGTCTGTGTCATCTTGAAGAAGAACCGGGATGGCTTTTCCCTGGATCTCGGTCGGGTGCTCAAAACCAAGGGCTTCGAGCGATTCGAGCAAGGACAGGTCGAGTCCAAGCTCCATAAAGGTTTGTGTCATTTTC
>JAJLJK010000044.1:0-3110 GCA_033844885.1 Bacteroidota bacterium
GGCGGGATCATCCGATCCAGTATTTCGGGAGGGATCTGCGTGTCCACTTGAAGACCTTCTTCGAATCTTATCTTTTGCAAATAGAGAAAGGATTCGAGCATTCGAAGTTCCTCGCGCAGGGAAATCAGGGGCTTGTCCTGGATCTCAAGAATATATCGATACACCGAGGCGAACTCATCCACAAATCGTTCCGCTTTGTCAGGATCCACCCGGATCAGGGAAGAAAGCACATTCAAACTATTGAAGAGGAAGTGTGGATTCACCTGTTGTCTAAGGGACTCATACTGGCTTTGAACATTCTCCTTTTTCAGGCGCTCGGTCAGAACTAGGCTTTCTCTCCACTGCCTGAAAAGGACCACGCCCTCGTAGACCAGGGTCACCACGATCGTGATCGTATTTCCGAAGATGATATTCGTGAAATAGAACTTTCGATAATTATCGACCTCCCTTGGAAATAGCATGACCCAGACGAGGGTAAGAATGATGAATTGAACGACGGTAGAGTACACCAGGACCATGGAAGCCTCTGCGATGATCCGGGTCCAGTTTCGGTGACCCCAGGGGAGGTTTACCTGGAGGAAATTCCAGATGAACCGGCATCCCAGATACAAGCTCGCCGTGATCAAGAGGGAGTATCCCATATTGACCAGTGAGGTGCCTACATCAAGACCTGCAGGCTCCACATTCTGTACGATCAACTGATAGACGGTATAGTAAGATCCCGCAAAAAGCGCAATGATAAGGATGACCACAATTTCGGTCTTCAGGATCCTGGGGGTTGTCCACTTGATCTCAGCCATACTGATGAAGGTCGTGAATCTTTCCAAATTCCAATTGCCTTTCGGCGGATCCTCTAGTGGGGATCGCTTCCCCTTCATAATGGAGGGATCGTGCGCTACGCGCCATTTTCGATGTCATCTTCATGGCTATTAAATGCGCCTTTCCGCGAACGAAAGCCAACTTTTTTCGCTCATCTTCCCATACTGTGAGGGTATGGAAAACAAGGCCTTTTCCCTTCCAGGTCTCCAAGTGGATAAGCCCGTTACTAGCCTGTCCTTCCCGAACACTTCTTGAGGCATGGATCATGAAAAGAGGAAGCCAAAGAATCCCCTTTACCTCCAGGCGAGTGATGCTGATATGCATGATCAGAAGGTTACGCGATAAAGAAACATCGGGAACAAGCCTAATTGGTAGGTGGTTTCCAAACTTTGAGTGGTCTCATCATAGGAGATCCCAAAGGGATTCTGATGATTGGTGATGTTCTGGATATCCAATGCCCATTCTTGAGTGACCGAACGACCTTCCAGGGCAAATCCGATCCGGATATCGAATCTGAAATAAGGATCGAAT
Source organism: Bacteroidota bacterium (assembly GCA_033844885.1). Taxonomy (GTDB): domain Bacteria; phylum Bacteroidota; class Bacteroidia; order Flavobacteriales; family Schleiferiaceae; genus JAJLJK01. Next base: position 1,351 of record JAJLJK010000044.1, read on the forward strand.
TGCTCACCATAGGCACGATCCAGATCATATACCGCTTCTCCTTTCTGGACACTCGCATCCACATCGATCGGTGTATATCGCTGCCCTCCTGCCGTAGTTAATTTTCCATCTACAGTGATCCTTTTCCTAAAACGCGCACCCTCGGCCGACCGTAAGTTGAATTCTTTTCCGCCCAATAGGTTTAACACATAGTTCCCATTAAAAGCCGTACTGCGCCAGACCTCATCACTTCCCTTATACTCAGATTGGTACAGAGAGGCGGTTCCCAAAAAATAAAATCCTCTTTGAAGGAATTTCTCGACCGTGATATCCACGCCATAATTCCTTCCAAAGCCTCCATTTACCAGCGTATCTGGAAGAGCAAAATCAAAAGAACCGGCATTCAGGGTTGAATAAGGCGAGGCAAAGGGGCGGACACCAGCATCGAAGACATGCTGATAATAGGTTTCTACCTTGGTGTGGATCCCGTTCAGGAAGGTTAGGTCATAACCCAGGACAAAGTGGTGACTCTTTGTGAAACCCAGATCCTCGTTAGGACGAAAATAGACCCCATTCTCCCAGACCTGCTTGAAGAGTACCTGAAGCAGGGGCATCTGGCTATGCAATCCGTATCCGAAACTAAGGCTTTGTTGGTCATCGATCTCATATTTCATCCCAAACCTCGGTTCCACCGATGTGGCCCCTGTGTAGGTAAGATGCATGAGGTGAAGACCCAAATTAGTGGTCCATCGACCTTTGCGAAACTCCCAGTTGGCATAAGGTTGTAAAAGCTGGGTACTTCCCTGAGCATCCCGAATGGATCTGAATCGATCATCACCAAAGACATATATGGAATCATTATAGTCATAACCCAATTGCTTGCCAATGAACCCCAATCTCAGATTGTTACTGGCATTTACCTTTCGGTTGATGTATGCATGGGCCTGAAGAGTGGTCTGAAGAAAATCACCCCGGTAATTAGGATTCGGATTCTCGAGGTTAGGATCAAGCGTATCAATACGGGTGATATTCCAGATGGACGATGCCGAAAGGGTCAGTTTGTAGTAGGTCTTATTATTGAACAGGTACTTATGGGATGCTCCGACAACCATGGTTCTCACTCGATTTCGAAGGTCCTGCCCATTGCTGTAAAGATTGGTTCCACCCTCTTCCTCCTTCGTTTCACTATCCAGAAAGTCAATGGCAGAGTTTCCCGCGATCCCAAATAGCGTAAAGGTGCCTGCCTTTTGAGTGGGTAGATTCAATTTGAAAGTAAGGTCCTGATATTCAGGAATGGCTGTTCCTGTGCCAAAATTCACCCCGAGGGCACTCATGACACCCAGAGTGGAATATCGGGCATTCACCAGATAACTGGATCGTCGCTCCCGATTGATGGGGCCCTCTGCACCCAGTTCAAATCCGTTGAATCCGATCTGGCCGAGAAACTCATGCTTATCGTAGTTACCGTTTCTCATTTGCAGGTCAAAAACACCACTGATACCATTCCCGTACATGGAAGGGAAGGCCCCGGTAAGAAAATCCGAATTGGCAAGAACATTGTTATTAAGCATACTCACTGGTCCTCCGGTAGCACCCACTCCTCCAAAATGGTTGGGATTGGGAATATCGACATCTTCCATACGCCAGATCAATCCAAAGGGTGAGTTTCCTCGGATGACAATGTCATTGACCGCATCATTGGTTCTTTGAACCCCGGCAAAATTTGAGGCCATTCTGGAGATATCATTGTTTGCACCAGCGTATCTCTTGCTCTCTTCTAT
>JAJLJK010000045.1:0-3382 GCA_033844885.1 Bacteroidota bacterium
GATTGTGCGTCATTGTCGATCAATTGTACGCTACCCTCTTCTGTCTTTTCATCGAAAGCCCAACGGACGATCTTCCGATTGAAACCAAGTCCTGGGATGTTCTCATCGAAAGCCTTCAATCCGGTAACAGGACGAAGTGCATATCCGTTCTGCTCAGCCAGGTCTGCATAATTCTCTGACTGTTGAGCAGAGGAAGCAAATTGTGAAGCTTTGGTATAGATGTCCTCAATGGTCTCCTCACTAGGAGTGATCTCACGATAGATCGTTGCCACCTGGACAGCTTTATTGCTTCCAGACTGATCGGTGATCTCAATGATGTGGAATCCAAAATCGGTGAACACCATTCCAACCTCACCCTTTTTGTTATAGAAGGTGAAATCGCTAAAGGGCTTGGCCATGGTTCCAGGACCATACCAACCAAGGTCTCCTCCCTTACTTCGAGCGACCATGTCATTGCTATACTGCTCCGAGATGGTATCGAACAAAGAACGGTTTGCCTTGATAGCTGTAAAAAGGCTATCGGCCAGCTGGCGAGCTTGCTGAGGCGTACGGGTCACATTCTGGCCTGCACGTTGAGCTCCCTGAAATGCAATGAGGATATGGCGAGCACGGACACTATCTGGAAGGTATTTGATACCCGAAAGTTTGCTGAGTTTGTATCCTTCATTTTCAATGTAGGGACCATAGATATAACCAACTTCTGCCTGGAACATGATGGAGTCAATGGTAGGAGAAAGCTCTCCCTTCTTCATGTAGGTTCTATCGAAGGGAACATCCGAGTTCAGATTGACAAAGAGTGAATCACTATCCGTGGTGGCAAAACCCGGAAGGGTGTCATAGCGATCCAACTCAGAATTGTATACCGTCTTGGCTTGGATCAAGCCCTCCAATTCTTCCTTTACAGCCATGTTATCGGCCGCGCTTGGTGCGATCGGAAAGTTCACATACTGGATGTCTCTGGTCGCTTCCTCCTGGCGGAAGTCGGATTGATTCGCATTGTAGTATGCCTTCATATCAGATTCACTGACCTCGATCTCCTCATCGGGGATGCTGGTGTATGGGATCTGAACAAAATTCAAAGTGATATTGGTTCCTCCACGATTGTAATCCAATTGAGCGAGTCTTTTCGGGTAGTACAATCCCCTTTCAATGGCATTATTGTACTTGAAGGTCAGAGCTTGCTTCTCCACCTGATCTTCGAAATCCCTCCAACCCTTCCATTCCTGGGCGGCCTGCTCGTTGGTTGAGGCTTGATCTTTCAACTGGCTGATCACCTGCTTGAACCGGAAATCAGAGAACTGGCCGGTATTGGGATCCTTGAAAGCTGCAATGTTGGTGACATTGGGATTGTTGGTGATCTCGTAGTAAAGTTCATCCGGAGTTACGGTAAACCCGAGCTCCTCGTATTGAGCTCCCAAAAGGATCTCACGAAGTTGCTCATCCCAAACCGCATCGACCAATTGTTTGGTAGTGATACGCTCGAGATTGAAATCCTGAGTATTCTGCTTATAGGTCTCCGTTCCTTCTTCCAACAAACGGGCAAATTCCTGCGACGGGATCTTGGTTCCATCGATCTCTCCTACCGAATTGAGATCCTCCTGGAAGAATATCCCACCGGAACTCAAAAGGTCGGTGAGGATGAAAGCCATCATCGCCAGACCGATGGCAATGATCAAAAGGCCGGATCTACGTCTTATCTTTTCAAGGGTCGCCATTATTGCGCAATTTTATTTCAAGGTTGCGAATATACGATTACGGGGAAAAAATCCACACGGGAATTTGCCGGATTAAAAAGGTCAATCATTGTTATTGACCAAAACCCGAACTTCTTCTATTCGATTCGAACTCACCTTTTTGATGACCAGGACATAATCCTCAACGCGAATGCGAGTTCCCTTTTCGGGAATGGTCTCTGTTCTCTCGAAGATCAAGCCTCCCAGAGTCGAATAATTATCGCTTTCGGGAAGCTCAAGATCGTACTTGGAATTGAGGTAGTCGATCTCCAAACGTCCACTGAAAACAAATTCACTTTCGGACAGTACCTGTTCGACATGATCCTCTGTGTCGTGTTCATCATCGATCTCACCAAAGATCTCTTCTACTACATCCTCCAGGGTTACAAGGCCACTTGTCCCACCGAACTCATCAATGATCACGGCGATGCTCCTTTTGTCCCTGATCAGGTGATTAAGGACCTCATTGGCATTCATGCTTTCTGGAATGAACAACAGGGGTCTGAGGATTGACCGAATGTCAACAGGACGCTTGAAGAGCTCATAAGCATGAACGTAACCGATGATATGGTCAATGTTCTCTTCATAGATCAGGATCTTGGAGTAGCCATGCTCTATGAACCTTTCCTTCAATTTCTCGATAGGCTCATCGACCGGAACGGCCATGATCTCTGTTCTGGGTATCATGAACTCCCGAACCTTTGTTTCGGCGAATTCTAAAGCGTTCTGGAATATCTCGATCTCCGGATCCACATCCTCCTCGGATGAGGCTCTGGAGGTTTGCTCGGCAATATAGTTGTCGAGGTCGATCTTTCCGAAAACCGGTTGATCTCGCGGCATCTCTGCCTTGAATATCCCACGGATGACGAGGTTCGATAGGAAGGTCACAAACCCAACTATCGGATAGAAGATCGCATAGAAGAGACTTGCCGGGAGCGCAAAGATCTTGATCAATTCATTGGCTCGAGTGTTGAAGATGGCCTTGGGGATGAACTCGGCCACGAAGAGGATCACCAGGGTTCCCACCAGGGTGGTCAGCAATAGGATCAGGTATTTATTCCCCGCCCATTGGAGATAAGGCTCCACGATGTCGGGCATGAATAGTCCGTAGATGACCAGTGCCACATTGTTCCCGACCAGCATGGCAGCAATGAATCGCCCCGGGTTCCGGGATAGATAGGAAAGGATCCTAAAAGGAAAGGTCCCCTTCTTACTTTCGAGCTCGATATGCATCCGGTTGGCCGACAGGAACGCGATCTCCATGCCGGAAAAGAAGGCAGAGAAGGTCAGTGTCAGGAGAATGATGAGCCAAATACTCACAATATCACTGAGATTGGTTCTTTCTCGATTCGTACCTCAAGCGCTGTTTTCTTCGAACGAAGAACATGACCACCGAAAGGACCAGGGTCATCGAAAAGATCAGGATCTTCGTCATATTGGAATCCTCTTCCAGGAATACCAGACGAAACAATTCGTAAAGGGACACTCCCCCGATCACGATCCACATGATCTCAATTATCCGTAGCGCTCGAGTCATTTTCTTCGTTTAAAGATATGGTTCCTGTGACTTTAAAGATATTATACCAATTGAAATTCTGGTCGGCTTCGAATCCTTCTCCCATGATCACATTGTCCGGAGTGGTGACCTT